>DAOLOF010000037.1:0-426 GCA_035416965.1 Candidatus Woesebacteria bacterium | reverse complement strand
CGTCCGTTGGAGTTGGAGTGGGAGTTATTTGAGAACTAACACACTCATAGATCGTCAACTCCAATGAACCACTGTTGTCACTCATACAGCCCTGATTGTTACAACTGGGATTAGCGTTGTACCATTGGTCATACCAGTCGCTAATAACAAAACTGGCCAAAATTGGAGCCGATGGCTTAAGAAGAAATCGATAGTGGTGGTCCTGATTTACAAGCTCATTATCATCCCACACAATTACGCCCATACCCTCTCCCAGATCACCAATAATGCTGGTTACGCCTCGGCTTGTACCCCATAAGCCAATATCATTTCGAGTAGTCGAAAAATTATTCAAGGTGCCGTAGGCGGCATCAGCTTGATGGCTGGAATTTGAGGAGTATTGATATACTCCTGAAGCTTCGAGTAAATACTGTTTAGAAGCCTCAA
>DAOLOF010000036.1:0-5207 GCA_035416965.1 Candidatus Woesebacteria bacterium | reverse complement strand
ACTCAAACCGAAAAAGAATCTTGGGAAAAAAGAAGACCGTTGTTTATTATGATCGAAAACTCTCCAGATGCTCGCCCTCAATCGGGGTTGTCGAGAGCAGATGTGGTTTTTGAGGCACTTGCTGAGGGTGGAGTAACCCGTTTTGGAGCAGTGTTCTATTGTAATGCTCAAAAACAAGACGTTATCGTTGCTCCAGTAAGAAGTGCCAGAACCTACTTTGTTGATTGGGCTTCCGGATTTAACTTTCCGATGTATGTTCACGTTGGTGGAGCGAATTTGTCTGGGCCTGTTAATGCGTTGGGGCAGATTCGCCAATATGGTTGGAGCATGCAAAATGACATTGATCAGTTCTCTGAAGGGTATCCCACATTTATTCGCAATGAGACTCGAATCCCTGGAAAAAAAGTGGCTACCGAGCACACTATGGAGAGTAGTACTGAAAAACTGTGGCAAGTGGCGAGTAAAAGGAATTGGACAAATCTCAATCCAGATGGAGAAGAGTGGTCCGATGGTTATGTTCCCTTTGAGTTTGAAGATGAGTCTAAAGACGTGAATGCTGGCTCTGTGACCTCAATTGCCTATGATTTTTGGAGTGGATATGATCAGTATTCAGTTTCATGGAATTATGATTCTCAAACTGACACTTACTTGAGAACAATGGGGGGTGTTAAACATGTTGATTTGGAAAATAACGAACCAATCTCTGCTTCTACCGTGATTGTCCTTAAAACTGTTGAAAAAGGACCAGTAGACGAGCTCAGACACATGCTTTATGAGACAGTTGGCAAAGGCAAGGCTCTAATCTTCAAGCACGGTGAGGTGATCGAGGCCAATTGGTCGAAGAAGACTCGTACAAGCCAGATAGCCTTTAGTGATAGTCGAGGCGCCACTGTGCCTCTAGCAAGAGGGCCAATCTGGATCAGTGTTGTTGGTTTAGGTAACGAGATCAGCTATTAATATCTGTTTTTCACGAGGAGCGATTCCTGCAGAAAAACAACCTTGCACTTCTTGAATGAATTGAGTAATATTTGGGTACAACTTAGGTATTAGAAGTACAATCAATCATGAGTAGTTTTCACGATATTATCATCTCCAGAACAAGGGTAAAGATAATTGAGCTTTTTTTCACCAATCAAGAAAAGCTCTTTTACGTTAGAGAGATTGCAAGAGCAACTCATGAACAAGTGAACGCTGTCCGGAGAGAACTGGCTCGATTGCTGGGCACTGGTCTTCTCAAAAGTGAAGAAAGAGGTAATAGACTGTATTATCAACTTAACCCTAGATATATCTTTTACTCTGAGTTAAATCAAATGGTGGTTAAATCAACTGGCTTGGGCAAAAAAATTCGCAAAAATCGACGCAAACTAGGCCAACTTGATTTTGTGATGTTTGCTGGAAAGTATGTGCAAAAAATTACTCCTTCACCTAATGAAGTGGACATGCTTTTTATTGGAGAGATTGTCTTGACCGAACTTAAAGAACTGATTAAAGAAGAAGAAAAAGAGATAGGCAGAGAAATCAACTATGCTGTCTTTTCTTTATCAGAGTTTGAGTTTCGCAAATCTCGAAGAGATCCATTTATTTTGGATATTTTGTATGGTTCAAGAGTAATGCTAATTGGCAACGAAGTAGAGTTTGCAGCTCGCAAACCACAAGTATAACTGTCTTGCCCAAGAAAGAAGCTTGTATGTCAATCAAACCTTCCCTCAATATTGGTCGGCTGATACTGATATTCGTGACAATTTCTTTATTGATGGTTTATCTTTTCCCTCGTCTCAATAACTGGTATTTTAAAATTGGCTCATGGCAAGGCAATGTTTCAGATCCTCTTCAAGAGTGGCCAGTTTTTTTCTGGGGAAGAAAAATTAAACTTCGACCTGATTATCGATTATCTTTAGCTTTTCGCTCTGGTTTTAAACAAATTCTGGCTGTGAATAAAATTAATCTGGATCAGTTGGCATATACTCAGACTGAAGATGAAAATATCGGTGATTATGAAGCCTTAGCCAAGAGATTGCATGAGTATTATCAAACTGAGGTTCATTATCAACAAAAAATTCACGATCAATTGAGTTATCTACTGCTCAACTCACCAGTTGAGTTTGGTTATGACGAATTGACACTGATGAGCAATGTTCCAGCCAAACTTTCGTTTTATATTCAAAAGAACGAAATTGCTCAAGAAGAGATGGCTTTTACTGATAATTTACTTGAGAATTTTCGCCAAATTGAGATCTCAAATAAAAACCTGACAGCTGTCAGGCCGTTGTTAGACTATCAAACGCAAAGCCCGGTATTAGGAATTTACTTAGATTCTTTGGCTCGATCGAGTTTGTTTAGAGAAATGCAGGCGAATCGCGACAAACTGCTCATGGTTATGATCGATGACCAGGTTGTACTGCTGTCTCCAATTGGTGAGCCGGTGACCAACGGTCGCTTGACGATTGCTGGTGGTCGCTCTCTGAACCAAGCAAAACAGCTGGCGGTGATGTTAATGCATCCTTTTGAGAAATGTGTTTTTGCTGTTGAGAATAATTATGAAGTTATCAATCAAATGGATAATGTGGATAATTCGAAAGATGAATACTGCCCTTCGTTAATTTTGTTAATGGGTTATGTCTTAATAGTTCTGCTACTCTGCATAATCGGAGTCATTGTTGGAGGAAAAATATTTTCCAAGGTTGGTGTGTTTGTTGGGTTTTCTCACTTAGGATTTGTCGCTTTGCATTTGCTTGTAATACGATTGATGGAGAGAATTGTGTCACCGGCATTACTGACTGCCATGATACTGGTTGTTGGCTGGTGGGTGGTATTGGGTTGGGTAGCACTAAAACAGCTAAGTTGTTTAGAAAACAATGAACAGCGAGCAACGCTTAATAATTTTACGAAGGTTTTTACTTTTAAAAATAGATGGCTGAAAAATTCAGTTGGTTTACTCTTTGTATCGAGTTGGTTAGTAATGGCTTTTGCTCAAAGCAAACTTTTGCCAGCTACCTGGTCCTCAGATGAATTTGCTAAAGAACTGATGATATTTAGTGTCAGTAGTTACCTCTATTACTTTAGCTTGATCATTCACTGGAAAAAAAGAATATCCTAAGTATTTATTTGTTAATAGCTAAGAGCGACTTTGATAATTTAAAAACATGACAAAACCAACAGTAATTTTTGACATGCACTTGACTCTGTTCCGATTTGTGAAGACAGATTCTGATCCCGAGAAGGGTTTTCAATGTTCTCACATTGAGGAGATGCCTCAGGCAATCAACACTTTTTTGTGGTTTTTTCAACAAGGATTTAAGATAGTAATTATCTCGGCTTCAGATATCCAGGTTTCTCGAGATCGTTTGCGTTGTCTTTTGCAATCAAGACTGTCAGAAGATGAGTTGTCAGTGTTGTTCAAGCAGATTGATATTTTATCAATGCAATTTTATGGGAGCAAACATACTGTAGAGGCTTGGACTGAAGCGCTAACACCATATTCGAATATACAATATATTTTTGAAGATGGGGAGGCTAAACTGCATGCGGCTGGGGAGGCTGCACGCCAACTAGGCAGTGATCCTGTTCTTTATACCTCGGTGGCAGATTTTTTGGCTTAGCAAGAAAAACTATGATTGCTGCTCTTGAAGATATTGTTTGGCTTTTTCAAAAAGCTGTGTGGGTGTGTTGCATGTTGGATCTTCCAGTACCATCTCCAACAAGTGGTTAAGAATCAGTCCAATCATTTTGCCTGGTTTGAGCGAAAAATGCTGAATGAGATCGTGACCATTAATTGCCAAATCAGTGGTATCGAGGGGCTGATTAAGTTGATCCACAATTCTTTGTTTGAGTTCTTCGAGTCTCCAACTGGTGCGTCGTGCGCCACTACCCAAACGATCACCTTCTCTCAAATCAAGAATATCATCAATATATTCTAGTCCAACTCTCTTGATCATTCTTCTGATGGCGGCATCAGTATCGTGGGGTTGATAATGAAACATGTGATATCGGACGAGTTGAAAAAGTTTTTCTCTCTGTTGATTGGAAAATTTGAGACGAGTGGCGACTTTGTCAGCTATTCTTGAACTGACAATTTCGTGCTGATAGAAAGTAATCGATCCATTGCTGACGGCTCGAGTGCGTGGCTTGCCTATATCATGCAATAGGGCGGCCAATCTAACGATAGGATCGTTAGAAGGACATAGCTGCAATGATTCTAGGGAGTGTGTCCATACATCACTGTCATGATGGCCGCCCTGTTCAATTCCTTTAGCTTCAATTAGTTCGGGCAAGATGATTGGCAACAATCCAGATTGATCAAGCAGATTTATCCCCCAGGCAGGATTAGAGCTGGCTAGAATCTTCATAAACTCGCTGCTGATTCTTTCCCAGCTTACACATTGTAGCTGTTTGGCGTGATCACGAATTGCGGCGAATGTGTTGGGTTCTATCACAAATTCAAGTTGACAAGCCAACCTAACTGCCCTCAACAAGCGGAGAGCATCTTCAGCGAAACGTTCGTGTGGATCTCTAACGGTGCGGATGTTTTTTTGAGCTAAATCAATTATGCCTTGATGATGATCAATCAGCTGATAATCGTTAGGTCCTAAATTAATAAGTGACGGTAGTTGATTATTTGACAAGTAAAGTGCCTCTAAGACGGAGGTTTTAATATCAATTGCCATAGCATTTACTGAGAAATCACGTCTTTCTAGGTCTTGATCAATATTTTTACCCCAACTAATGTTGTCTGGACGTCGGCAATCTGAGTAAACACCATCACAACGATAAGTGGTTATCTCAAATGGTGGTGGCTGAATACTACTGCCTGTTTCTTGTTTTGATCGAGCTACTTTGGCATTGGATAATAATGAGCGATGGACTTTTGAGGCTCTTGCCAGATCTATAATGCGAGTATTTTTTGGCTGGTGGAGCAATTGAGTTCGAGAAGCGATAGATTCTGGTGGAAGTATGAGACCGTTGTCTTTAATTAGTTGACACAAGTGCTGATAAGGCACGCCCACCATGCCATATTCATTTGTGTAGTAGCTTTCTGGAAAAAGAGCTTGAATCTGATTGGGAGTGGCGTTGGTAGTGAAGTCATAATCAACAATTTCTCGAAATGACTGAAGAGGAGGAGATGTATTTTGCTGAGTTTGACCACGCCAAAATGCTTGAATTAAAAGATCGCGTGTGGCTCCTCCCACCAAGAATCCTTCAAAGCCTGC
>DAOLOF010000035.1:0-5255 GCA_035416965.1 Candidatus Woesebacteria bacterium | reverse complement strand
CGATTGTCATCAGCACTATTCAAAATATTTTGGGGAAAGTGCTTAAGTAAAAATAGATTATCTTTCTCTCAACTAAATTCATTTTTTACAAATACTAGTCACACTTCTTGGTGAGATCTATTTTCTTGGTATAATACACCTACTATGAAAAAATTCTCCTTGTTTAATTCGCTGATTTTGCTACTACTTGGTAGTTTATTTATATTCGGCCAACCAGCAATCATCAGCGCCCAGCAGAACCTATTGGATGCAAAAGACAAACCAACCATTGAGGAGGGGATAGCTGATTTAAGTTTGGTTTCATCAGAATCAGCCAACGCCACCATCTCGGCTGAAGCTTCACCTGCCGCCCGGGTAGAACAACGACTCATCGAGCGTAAGGCTGAAGACATCACCGAAACCGCTGGTGAAAAAAGAGAAAAGCTGGCCGCTTTTTTGGATGAGAATCCAATTCGGTCCTTGTCTTGGCATAATCCCTTGCAAATACTCATCAGAGATGCGGTTCAAAAAGGCTTATCGGCAAATATTATTGTACTATTGCTCTTATTTCCTTTGGTCACCACTATCATCGCTGCTTCCAGACATGAATCGGCCTCCGAGGTTTTGGTATTTATATTCCGGCAGTACTGGCAGTTGCTTTTGTGTCCACCGAGATTTTAACCGGTATCATCATTTTTGTGGCTGTTTTACTGGGTGCAACTTTATCCAGAGCTATTATCAAAAGAGTTAATTTCCCTTATTTGCCTAGAACTGCCATGATTTTGTGGGGAGTCTCTTTGTTTATTTTATTGTTACTTATTTTGTCGTCTCAACTAGCAATTTTTCAACTACTCACGATCAGTATTTTCCCCATCTTGATCATCATTATTTTGTCAGAAAACTTTATGAACTCGCAACTTTTCACTTCACAAACTGAAGCGATGAAGATTGCGCTTGAGACACTGGTCATAGCAATTGTGTGTTCACTAATCATCAGTCAGGAAGTTGTGCAAAAGCTAGTTTTACTTTACCCAGAATTAACACTCCTGGTAACGGCTTTTATCAACTACTTAATAGCCAAGTACACTGGATTACGCCTTACTGAATTTTTGCGCTTCAGCTCGATACTTGGACAAGATATCATTCCATCTCACCCTCAAGATGATCAATCCGAGTGAAGTGCTGGGCATGAATGCCCGCAACCAACTGTTTGTCACCCTAAATCCACCTTTTTCCAAAAGCGTGTGTCATTCCAAGTATGCCACCAAGGTGTTATTGATGAATGCTGGAATTCCTACTCCAAATGTATATGGCATCCTGGCTTCCACGGAAGACGTTAATGAGTTCAACTGGGATCATTTGGAGGCTGACTTTGTCATAAAACCCACTAATGGACACGCTGGCAAAGGAGTAATTGCTTTCAAAAAAAAGGTTAAGGATCACTGGATTGATGTGGTTGGTCATCATTGGGATAAAGATGATCTCACGTTACACTGCCTTGATATCTTAGAGGGTCAATATAGTTCGCATGGTGCCGCCCCAAAAGTGATTGTTGAGGAGAGGATTATTCCTCACTCCACCCTTATGAAGTATTCCTACAAGGGTACTCCAGACATTAGGGTGGTTGTTTTTAATAGTGTTCCCGTAATGGCTTACTTACGCCTTCCAACAGCTGAGTCTGAAGGTCGAGCCAACCAAAGTCAGGGAGCTCTTGGAGTCGGAATTGATCTGGGCACCGGCCTCACCACCTTTGCTGCAGCTCATAAAACCCAGCTCATTGCGCATTTGCCTGGAACCAAAACCAAGCTAAGAGATATTCAAGTTCCTTTTTGGAAAAAAACACTACTAACGGCTGTAAAAGCGGCCAATGCCGCTAAACTGGTTTATGGAGGCATTGATCTTTTTATTCATCAGGAAAAGGGACCCCTGGTAGTGGAGCTCAACTACCGTCCGGGTCTCTCAATCCAAGTTGCCAATCAAGCTGGTCTTAGAAAAAGACTAAGCAAAGTCGCAGATATCAAGGTGCTTAATCCAGAACATGGAGTTAGAATCGCTCAAGCCCTCTTTGCTGAAAACTACTTTGAGACAGATGAAGAGAGGAAATCATTTATTTCTCATAAAGAAGATATTGTAGTATTTGGTGATAACAAGGATAAAAAAGAGGTTCAGGCTTTTGTTAAAACCGATCGCTATCGTAGCGCCATAGCCAGCGAGCTAGCTAGAGAGTTAGGATTAATTGATCTTGAAGACTTGCTCTGGTATCAACAAGAAGCCGAGGAAGGCAAAGTGCCGGTGGTCGAACTCAAATTTGAGCTCAAGGAACAGCTTGTCGATACTGAAGTAATAGTTTCAAAAAGATTGGACAAAAGCAAATACAAGTTTGAGATCGGCAGAAAAGATTTGGTTAATTTTATAGTGAGAATAGAAAGAAAGTAGCTTCCCAAACATGAGCCTCATTCAAGATTTAACCCCAATAAATTTGGCAGAGGAGAAACAGAAGTTTTTCGACTCAAACTGTCAATATAATCCCCAATTTCAATATAGAAAGCTAATTACCGTTAATTTGTTATATCAATATGGTAAAGCTAAACCCAACTACCTGGAATATGCAAAAAGCATTGTTGAAAAGGCCTTTTTTAATCGCACCGAAGCTGAAATTAGACAAATGGAAGGAAAAAAAGTCAATCGAAGAAAGGCTCAAACTTTGATTCGGGATTACTTAAAAACCAATCATTTAGAAGATGAGGTTGAAGTAAAGTGGATTGACAACTATATCAGTAAAGCCAGTTCATTCAAGAACCTACTCAAACTTCGAACAGAACTCGATTTTGAAGAAAACGCCTTTAAAGCTATCTTAAATCACGAGATTGGCACTCATATTTTGAGAAGAGTCAATTATGTTCAACAACCCTTTTACAATCAAAAAAAGAAGCTTGGATTTGATGAGTATCTTGTCACCGAAGAAGGTTTGGCAAGTTTAAATTCTTTACTGGCCAAATCATTCAAACTTGATTACTATCACGCTCTTACCTATGTCATGCAAGCATATTCTCAGGATCACTCATTTGTGGAAACATATCATTACCTACTCAAATATCTAGTCGATCCAGAGCGTACTTGGAATATGACAGCTAAATTGAAACGAGGCATATACAACACCGCTGAAGGTGGAGGTTTTACCAAAAGCTACATTTATTTGGAGGGAATGATTCGTGTTTGGCAATACTTTAATAAAACAGGCTTCAATATCATTGACCTCTATCGAGGAAAAATTGATGTTGATGATGTAGAAAAAGCAAAGAGCTTGAATCCGAACTTTATTCCTCAATTGCCTCATTTTTATTCCAACAATCCTCATAATTACTGTGATCAAATGATCGAAATCGCTAAAATAAACAGCCTTGATCAGGTCGCAAAAATATAAGGAAGTGCAAGCAAAGAGTGTTGGCTGATTTATTGGCTTCTAAGCGCATTTTTATTTCTGTTTTTTAATTAACTTTATTGCCAAAAATTAATTAGTATAGCTTCGCTGAGAAATGATATTAAGGAATTTGGCTGTTTTGCCTCTATAATAAATACAATCCATGCAAAAACCTCGTTTACGAATCGCTCTCGGTCTCTCTGGTGGAGTTGATTCGGCCGTAGCCGCCTATTTATTGCAAAAAGAAGGTCATTCTTTGACTGCTGTTTATCTTGATTGCTGGAATTCTCCAGGTTGTCGAGCCGAAACGGATCGTCAGGACGCTCTCAAAGTAGCAATTCAATTAAATATTCCATTTCAAGTACTTGACTTCCAGCAAGCCTATCAAGAAAAGGTTATGGCTTACCTACTTGAAGAGTATCGGGCAAGTAGAACGCCAAATCCGGACGTATTGTGCAATCAAGTCATTAAATTTGGGCTTTTTTTTGAGTGGGCAAAACAACAAGGATTTGAGAGCGTAGCAACTGGTCACTATGCTCAAATTAACCGCGATCTTAATCAACACCCATTATTGGTCGCCAGCCACGACATAAAAAAAGACCAGTCATATTTTCTACACCACTTAACATCTGATCAGTTACAACATATCCTTTTTCCGATAGGATCCTTGACCAAAAAAGAAGTTAGGAAGATTGCTTTACAAGCCAAATTACCCGTTGCCACCAAAAAAGACTCGATGGGTATTTGCTTCGTGGGAAAAATGAATATGAGAAATTTTCTTGAAAACAAGCTTGGCACAAATCCTGGCAAAATCGTCAACACCACTGGTGAAGAAATTGGTGAACATCTGGGACTCTGGTTTTATACCATTGGTCAAAGACATGGATTTCAACTTGATTCTCAAAAAGTGAAACAGTACACCGATTGGTATGACTCTCAAGGAAATCTTCCACCCTTATTCGTGATTAGAAAAGAGACTGAGTCAAATCAACTAGTTATTGGCCGAAAACTGAGCAGCCTTGTCAAGACTTGGCAAATTCATGCTCTTCATCGAATCGATTCAGATTTCATTTGGTCACAGTATCAGCTATTGGTTAAAGTACGCAATACTGGTCAATTACTTCCTTGTCAGCTGAAGCAACAGAGTTCAAACCAATGGCAAGTCGAGGTTGGAGATCCCGTTGCTGGCATTGCACCTGGTCAATTTTCAGTATTTTATGTCTCGGAATCTCAACTCAGAAATCAGACTCCATCTATTTCATCAAACAATTCTTATCTAAAACCACCTTTCATTTGCCTTGGAGGGGGAGTGATCCTTTAATTTACAAAAATAAAGGCATTTTCCTATCTTTTCTTTTGAAAAAACCGACTCGCTGATCATTGACATTAGTCATGATTCTGGTAACATATCCTATACCTTCGAAAGTCTAACTATTGTGGTAGATACTTTGAAGTCAGCCGATATCTTGATTTTTTTCTAAAAAGACATTTCAACGTCTTTTTGGTTTGGTTGATATCGCGCTTTTGCTCTTTAACAACTCAAGAGACAGAATTTCGTTACGCTAACGAAAACGATGCAAAAAGAATCTTTATTTCAGATGCATCAAAAAAAACAAACACGCTAATTCAAGATAATCTGAATCTCAGATTATCAACACAAGTTCAGCAACCATGTAGATAAACATGGTGGTAAAAATCGCTAGAGATCAATGTTGGTTATGCAAATAACGCCGCATAACAGCAATCTCGCTTAAGACGAAAATTGACTCGATCTATTTATTTAGATCGATTAATTCTTACTTGAGAGTTTGATCCTGGCTCAGGATGAACGCTGGCGGTGTGCCTTAAGCATGCA
>DAOLOF010000034.1:0-5292 GCA_035416965.1 Candidatus Woesebacteria bacterium | reverse complement strand
AGGCCAACGCTATTATCTAAAAATATTAATGAAAAGAGGAAAGACCGGAGTAATTTCTATCAACTCATTTTGAAGCTTGACAATTCGCCACTAAAGTATGATAAAGTATGAGTAGTAGGAAGGCTTGTCATACTGACGCAAATCTGTCAATAAAACCAAAAGTATCCATGTCTAAGCAAAGGCTGACGGTCACCTTATCACCATCAACCCTCAAAGGGCTTGACAGACTAATAGATGGTAAACAGCTTCGCAGTCGTTCTCACGCAATAGACTCAATTCTGCAGCAGCATCTATTACCATCAATAAATCAGGCGGTAATATTGGCTGGTGGCAAAAAAATGAATGACTCTCAATTCCCACCTCTTTTTAACTATCACAATCAGCCGCTGCTGGTTCATCTTTTAGATTTATTGATCAAACAGTCGATTGAACAAATATTTGTTGTTACCACCAAAAAGGGAGCTCAATTACTAACTCCAGTCTTGGATCGTTACCTAAAAATAAATATCAAAGTGATTGTTGAGCCGTCTCCTCAGGGAACAGCAGGCGCTTTGCGTTTGGTCAGGCCAATTCTTGACCATACTTTTTTTTGTTTTCACGCAGATATTTTTACCAACATTGATCTTAACGCGATGGCAGCTTTTCATTTTGCCAATCAAGGAATAGCTACGATCGGTGTCAAACCCAAGGTTTCCCAAGGCTCCTTTAATAGTGTCTCGACTCAAGGGAGCCAAGTTACTGCATTTAAACCCACCAACAAAGAAGTCACCGTCAGCCTCGTTAATAGCGGAATATATATTTTTGAACCGGCAATCTTTTCTGTCATTCCACCCACTGAACCTCAAATGCTTGAAGAAACTGTCTTCCCCAAGTTGGTTCAACAAAGAGCACTTTATGCCTATTCGTTTTCTGAAGATTGGCTTGATATCACTCTTGAACCTCCAGCTAATAATCATAATCAGCAAAAATTTATCAATTAGATAATCATTATGAACAACACCTTTGACTGGAGCGTTTTTAAAGCTTATGACATCCGAGGCATTTATGATCAGCAACTAGACGAAAAATTGGCTTATGCCCTTGGACAAGCCATGGTCAGTTTATTAGCTAAAGATACTTCTCAGTCTAAATTTCAAATTGTTGTGTCCAGAGACATGAGACCTTCTTCTAAATCTTTGAGTCAATCACTCATTAAGGGTTTAGTTGACGCTGGAGCGACAGTCATAGATATTGGTTTAAACAGCACACCTAGTTTTTATTTTGCAGTAGCCTACTATCAGTATGATGGCGGTATTCAAATTACGGCCTCACACAACCCGAGTGAATATAATGGTTTTAAGTTGGTACGACAAAAAGCTAAACCAATCGGAGAGGGGACAGGCATGGAAGAATTGGTTGAGATCATCAAAACTCAACAACCCAAAAAAGTAAATGGTGGACAAATTGTCAAGCTAAACTCAGTTGCATCAGATCAATTAAAGTTCATCGAAGAACTTGTTGATCTTAAACAAATCAAACCATTTAAGATCGTTGTGGATGCAGCTAACTCTGTCGGAGGGCAAGACATCAGTTCACTTTTTTCCAAATTGCCCTGTCAATTAATTCCTCTTTATTTTGAGCTGGATGGCACTTTCCCTAATCACGATGCCGATCCTCTTAAACCAGAAAATCTAGTCGACATAAAAAAAGAGGTAATAAAGCAAAAAGCTGATTTGGGAATCGCTTTGGATGGCGATGGAGATCGTATGTTCTTTATTGACGAACTAGGGAACGAGATGCCCCAACCAATCTTGAGAGGAATGATGGCACAAATTGAGCTGGCCAAGCAACCAGACGCCGTGGTTTGCTACGATATTCGCCCCGGCAAGATCACCAAAGATATGATTGATCAAGTCCATGGAAAATCAGTGATAACCAAAGTAGGACACTCACTCATTAAGGCCAAGATGGACGAGGTAGGCGCAATTTTTGGTGGCGAGTCTTCTGGTCATTACTTTTACAAATTTCCTTTCGGCACTTTTGATACTCCCATGGTGTTGTTGGCCAAGTTTTTAGTTCACATCAGCAGACTAGATCAACCTCTGTCTGCAATAATTAAACCTTTCGATCGCTATTTTCATTCTGGAGAGATAAACAGTGACGTACAAGATAAAGAAGGAGCAATTCAAAGACTGGCAAATCGTTACAGTGATGCTCAAATTAGTTATCTTGATGGGATCACCATTACGTACTCTGATTTTTGGTTTAATGTTCGCCCATCCAATACTGAGCCAAAGCTGAGGCTCAATCTTGAAGCGGTTGCAAAAGAGGTTATGGAGCAAAAACGAGATGAAGTTCTGGCGATTATCCGTCAGTAATTTCAACCAACAAACAGCTATATATAATTAGTCATAATTTAAGCTGTCAAAGGTAATAAAAACGGACAGCATAGAAAAGAAAACAGCAAAAAAATAGTTAAGTGTTTAATCATTAAAACACTAACACTGATGCACCTATACTTCAAAAAATATTACCAATATTGTCCCAAGTGTTCTCAAAAAATGGAGAGGGCTGATGAACACCTTGAGTGCCCTTATTGTCACTTTTGTGTTTACCCACATCCTTCTCCTTGCACAGCTATTTTTATCACCAACTCAAAGCAGCAAATTTTGTTGGCACGGCGTGCCATTGAACCCAAAAAAGGTTTTTTTGATGCCGTGGGAGGATTTGTTCAAACTGGGGAAAGTTTTGAAGAAGGAGCTCTTCGCGAAGTAAAGGAGGAAACTGGATTAGATGTTGTTATCCAATCGTGTTTAGGATCAGTATCTGATCATTATTTTGAAACTCCCACAATTACGGTTGGGTATTTAGCAAAACCGATAAAGGGCACACCCCAACCAGCTGATGATGTAGCCCAGTTGCACTGGCTGGATTTAGATCATCTGCCACCAGCTAACAAAATTGCTTTTAAGTCGTTCTTTGTTCTTTTATCCAGAGCCATCAAATTAATCTCTGTTAGATAATAATTCTGAAAAATTAATTAAAAAAGGATTTATGACCATTGATGCGCAACTCTTGGATTCCAGAACTCAATTAGCTCAAATTGATCCCAACAATGTTCTTGGCTCTATAGAGGCCTTGTCAGATCAAGTCAGACAGGCCTGGAGAGACAGCCAAGTGTGCGAGCTCAATCTTCCCCAAATTCCGCAACAAATTGTCGTTGCGGGAATGGGTGGCTCGGGTTTGGGGGCAAGCGTTGTTAAACATTTGTTTCAATCAGAACTTAAGGTGCCCTTTCAGATTGTGAATGATTATGAACTGCCAGGATATGTTAACAAACAAACTCTGGTAATTCTTTCCAGTTACTCTGGAAATACTGAGGAAACTATAGCTTGTGCTCAACAGGCTCTAGACAAAAAAGCCATGACAGTTGTAATCACGGCTGGCGGCAAATTGCTTCAACTGGCAAATGAGCATCATTGGAGTGTTTATCAAATCAACTCTCTTTATAATCCCTCCAATCAACCCCGGATGGCCATTGGCTATGCGATCATTGGTTTGATCGGTATTCTGGTTCGTCTCAACATTTTATCTGTCTCTGCTAAAGAAATTGATCAACTAGCCAGTCAAATTTTAATCTGGAACGACATTTACTCAGTTGAATCAAAACAAGACCAAAACCAAGCCAAAACCTTGGCTTTTGCTTTAGTTGATAGACGCCCCAATCTTGTAGCGGCAGAGTTCCTAACTGGCGCTTGCCATGTAGCCTCAAATCAGTTCAATGAGAATGCGAAAACTTTTGCTAGTTACTATCAGATACCAGAAATCGACCACCATCTCTTGGAAAGTCTCGAGCTACCCAAAAGCAATCATCTTGATAATATTTTTCTGTTTTTCTCTTCAAAATTATATCTTCATCGCAATCAACTGAGAATTGATTTGACTCAAGAAGCGGTGCAGAGACAAGGTTGTGAGACTCTAGCCATTCCCTTAACTGCTCCCACCCGATTAGAACAAGTATTTGAGCTGATCTCTCTCTGTGCATACACCAACTATTACTTAGCCATGTTGCATGGCATCGATCCTTGTCAAATAAAGATGGTCGACTGGTTTAAACAACAACTCGAACAAGCTCAATAAAACCTACAAACAAAACTGAGACTGATAAACATTTTTAGCAAGTTTTAATCTCAGCTATGATCGAGAAAAAAATGATCACTTTATTCGTCTTGAGTTTTCCGATATGATGGAAGCTGAGCACTGTTGTTGAGTATCTTTTTGTTGTTGCTATGCTCACTCAAGTTCCTGCCATGCCTGCCATCAATTCACAAAACCATCAGCTCAACTACTCCAAAGCCGAGATTGGAAGTTATGCTCTTGATTTATTTCATTTGTCTCAGTTGGGAATTCCTCTCCCTGCCACTTATTGTCTTCCCATCTCTACACTCAAGTTAATTGCCAATCACAATCGTTTAGAAGAGAAATTTTCTCAATTGATTGCCAATGCTTGTGCTAATTCACCCAATAATTATGAAAAAACTGTCCAACAAGTTCAAACGCTGATCACTAACTTGGCAATTCCTGACACCGTTAGAAATACATTATTTTCGATCTATCAAGAGCATTTTAAGGGTGATTTTGTCCGATTAACTGCCAGTCCAGTTGATAATTTGCCTCTAGACTACAAAAGAGAGGACAACATTCAGGGTGAAGCCAATCTAATTGAGTCAATTCTTACTCTTTGGGCCCGTAATATTGATCCAGCAGATATAAAGAAAAAACAGTTGTATCCCGTAGCTATTGTCATTCAAGCTCAATTTCAGCCGTCATCATCCGGTCTGGCTTACAGTTTAGACTTAAATACTTATGATAAATCTAAAATTTCCATCAAAGCAGTTTGGGGAGTTTTTGAGTCAAAATTTTCAATTAATACATGTGATTATATCCTGATAGATAGGCGTGATTGGTCTGTTTTGAGTAAAAATATTTTTCAAAAAACAAAAGCATATCAACGAGCTCAAGATAATCTTAAACCACAAAAAATCAAGCCTACTCTTCAGTCCCAATTAGCCCTTGATATTGAATCAGCTATTAAACTTGCCAAGTTGGTCAGCCTAATTAAGTTGCAGTTTACTCATCAAGTGATGGTGCATTGGGAATTGATCGACAACAATCTTTTAATTACCAAAATTAAACCATATTTTCCAACTCCTTTGTCTAAAAATACATCACAACAGTTAACTACCATTGCTTTGGGTCAATCGGTTAATCCAGGATACATTCAGGGTGTTGCTCAGGTAATCACTAATCAAA
>DAOLOF010000033.1:0-5326 GCA_035416965.1 Candidatus Woesebacteria bacterium | reverse complement strand
CGTTGTGCTGCAATAAAAACATATGCCAAACTGCTAGATTTTGTCCAAGGTAAAGATTTAGTCACAGAAGGAATGGTTAAAAAATCTTAGCTGATGAGGTGGAGCATGAAGACGACACAGAAGCAGTGGTAGAGGATATGGTGACTAAAATATAGGTTTGGGTAAGGAAATGACTTCTTTGCAGGCGTGGTTGATTTGAAGTAAGCTGTTCCGGCAGTAAGAAACAAAATATATTAGAAATTATAAGCAATGATCGTTAGCAACAAGTTAACCAAAAATTGACATTGATTACATTACTTTGATATAATAAGTAAGGAATATATATTTGTAGTTGCAGCTTTTTCTGGTGAATTCCATCAAGTTGCTCTTAACACGATGTTATCTAAGTCTTACACATAAAAGTAACTAGACAACAATTTTTTCTAAATATATTCAAAAAACCCATGCCAACAGGATTAATAAATCGCGCGGAAAGCACCAAACCATCTCAAAACAATACAGAACCTGGTTTTTCCCATCCTGTTGAGCTATCACGATTATTATTTTTTATAGTTACTTTACCTTCATTAACCGGTTGTCTTTCTTCCATTCAATCTGGGTCAGCTATCGACAGCAGTAATCCGCAAGTTCCCACGACTGAAGGACAACCTAATGTTGAAACTGCCGCTCTTCAATCTGAAACAGAGCTTCAGTCAATGCCCCTTGAGCAACTAGCTGCCTATTATTCAACTCTTTTGATCAGCGCTCACCCAGATGAAACGTACATCCAATTAGTTGAGAAAATATTAGCACCAAAACTTTTGGAAGCTTCTTCAGTTCCAGTTGCTGAGGGAGCAGTTGATGAGGCTGTGGCAGATCTGTCTTCTTGGAGAAGACAACTAGAAGCTGATCTCCAATTGATGAGATCGGCTGGAGATAGTATTCGAGCAGCCTCTATTGCTCCAAGTAATCTTAATTCTGCTGAACTTCTTTATGATCAATATCATGTCCAGATGGAATTTCAGCGGAGTCATGCTGAGGCAGTTCTGACCCTAGAGCAACTTAAAGCTCTTGCCGCAAGAGATTACTTACTTGAGATGCTGGCAAGAGAGTTGGAGAATAATCCATCACTTGAAAATGATCCCTATTTTGCCGAAGTCTTGGCTAGTTCTCGGACAGATTTAAGTTTCTCGAACCCACAGTCGTGGGAGAATTATTATCACCTCCTTGATGTATATCTTCAACAAATGGTTCTTCCGGTTTTGCGACTGGTTTATCCCCAATCAAGCTATCCAGACTATTTTGAAGCAAGCAGCTCTGATAGATTCTGGTTTATTGAGAATCACCTAGTAGAAAGTTGGGCTCGAGCTAAGATAGACGAGAGAGATAGAAGCTTATTGCCAGATTATCAATCTCAAGATTCTGCTCGGATTGTGGTCACGCAGTTTTTGTTTTCATTTGCTCAAGAAAACGGTTTACCTTATCCTGAAGATGTCGAGGCTTTTCTATTTCAAGTTATTGAACAAATATTACCTCCAAGGATAAAATTAACAGGCACAAATCAGTTGAGGTTTTCTTTTGCTCCACCGTCAGATGGACGTCCGCCACTTAATCCTCCCAATTTTCAAGCTGAACTAACTTTTCCTCTTGGAAGCGGCCAAGCCAAAACTTGGTGGACTAATGGAATGGCTTTTTCAGAAAAAACACAAGATATGTACGTCTTTACGGGTGATCCATCTCAACCTCTAATGAGGGTGTACGGTTTTCCAATGACTGCTCTTGATGCAGGGCAATTTCCTTCAAGTGGTTTTGCTGTTTATTGGTATGAAGGAGATGAACTAAATAAACACTTGGAGAGAAAAGAACTACTTCCTGGCGATGGACAAATAAGACCGTCTCAAATAATTCTTGTTCCAGCTCAATTTCTTTCTCAGGATGGAGGCTATACGTATTCGTATGGTAGTGAAGATGAATGGACGATAACTAGCAAACTTGCTACAATTTTGGGAGTAGAGCCCAATAAGCTCCATCGGATGATATTAACGCGAGGAGAAGTTGACGGCGACAGAGGAGGCCGCGTGACCAAATTTCAGATTCTACAAGGTTATGTGCTTTTAACTCACATAACTGTAGAAGGTGATGTGTTGCTTGTTCATATCTCTCAACCAGATGGTCAACATTATTCTGTGTTTGATACTGGGGTAAGAGAGCTCGCAGCACCAAACGATGTGAGAGATGCTTCGTCGATCGTCAGTTCTTTGTTGGCATTGTATCTCGGTGGTTTCGAGATACCTCCAGGATTGTTTGCTGCTTTGATGAGAGCTAGTGAAACAACCGCAACAAGAAACATTATCGTTCCTAAGTCAGGAACAAGAGCCAGAATATTTTGTGAAATTAGAAGAAACGATGGGTCAATAGACTCATTAAGACCAATTCAAGCGCTAACCGAAGTGGGCTGGACAAGTGCGCCAATCATCGCAGAACAGTCAGATGTGTGGCCATGGACTGGAGTCCCTGATCGTGAAACAATGCAAGGAGCTGGAAAAGAGGAAACAATCTATTTACACAGAATCATAGAGCAAAAATTCGACGATGGAACTGTCATCAGATACTATATTGATGCTGGCCAAGCAGAAGTATATCCAACTGAAAGGACTATTAAAGATGGAGTGAAAGACTATTTACTTGCTCTTGTTAATTTATTTTCTCATAATACGATTGCGAATGGTCCAGCCGGAGGGCCATTGCTGATGCTATATTATCAACTTTTGAAGTTTGTATTCGATAGAACATATAGTATTGGATAAAAATTTGACACTATGCCAAATCCTCCAGACCAACTTGTAGCATCAGCTGTAGCATTACCAAGCCATCCCGAGAAGCATTTACCTCTCCCACCTATGGTAGCGGGTGGTCTTGTATTAACAACGTTATTTGCAGGTTGTTTAGCAGCAGAAAGTTTTACTGTTGAACCCTTACCTTATCAAGCAAATTCCCTTGACTATGTGCCATCAGGTTTTGATTCTTACAATTTGTTTCTTCGTGATGTGAGTTCTCCAGATCCAAATAATCAAGCTCATTTGGAAATAAAGAAGACTGCTTGGGGCAACTTGGAAAAAAAAGCAGAAGACATATTTTCAGAATTAGGGATGCTTGATGAATCTTCCCTTCACTCTTCTACAGCGGCCAGCTATTATTTTGAATTAAGCCGTATCTTCAATGCCATGTATATTATTCAAGTGCATTGGCAAGACTATGATAAAGCGTATATTTTTTGCAAACTTGCCTACAAATACGCACAGTTTGGGTATGATATTCTTGCCTCAGTAGGTCAAGTTGGTGAATCACAACAAACTCAAATAGGTGCATTCAGCAATGAGTTAGCCTTCCTTTTATTCAAGAACCCAAAATTACAAGATCCTTCATTTTCGGAGTTTGCGGATATTCACCATTCATTTTTCACTCAGTTACTTGAAGATTCCAAGCATGTTTATAATCAAAAAAAATGGTATCAATTAATTGATACATACAAACAATATTTGGTAGACCACCAAATATCGGGTCAAGCTTTAATTGCGAATCAACTGGTAATTACTGAACTGGAATCATTAACAAGAACTGAAATGCGCCCAGATCCTCCTTTGGTGATCCATTCTTTACAACGGTTTTCATCAGTCAACACATCATGGCGTTCATGTAGCGAAAATGGCAGTGCAATAATTAATGTTTCTATCTCATGTCCAACTTCAACTGAAACGGGAGACATTCGATTTATCGATCTACAGATTGCATTACCGGCACGAGAGCTGGCGCCTGACTCAGGATTAGAAATTTTTTCTCGAGTATTGAATCATAGGATTAGTCAACCAGTATTTCTGGATGTGAATGGTCAAGTTAAACTGGGTTTTAATTTATCAGTAGATATTTCAAATCAAAATGGAGGGTATGGTCGTACAGAAGAATACTTGGTTACTGTGGCAAGTGTTGAAGGAGCAACTATCGAGAATTTGTCGATTGATCATCATGGCAATCTTCGTTTAGAGGAACCTGAGATCTTTTTTGCAGATGAGCATCAAGTTCGTTTGATAGAATTCACTACTGGGCACGATATTTCTTTTACAGATGCACGATTAACTCCACAAAATTTTTTGGATTCCATTATAGGACTGGCGCTTCTTGATCAGACACAACAAGCATCAGATTTGATGGAGTGGTTAACACAAGAAGAATTTCATGCTCAGACAATTTCTGGAGTCGATCTTTCGGTCTATGAAATGCAAAATGGAGTAATGGTAGATACTTGCTCCAAAGTATTGTTAGATGGTGAGCCAATGTATCCAAGTGGAATTCTAATGAATCCAGCCGAACATACCTTTAGAGCAACAGTGCACTCAACTACTGGGCTGATTTTGACTAGTGAGTTAAATGGAATTTTTTATCGCATCGGTCATAACCAATTTGTTCATCTTGGAGATCCGGGGGTAACATTAATCCACGCTCAACCAACTCGCGCCATTTTAGGAGAAAGACTTCCCTTTACGGAAGGATCAGCGTTTTTCTTTTCTCTACCAGTTCATTTTAAAATCTCTAAGGTTGCAGGACAAATTGTTGAAGCCACTGATCTGAAAACTGCACTATTAAGATCTTTAAATGACAGTCCACAATTGAATCCAGAAAAAATGCTTAAGTTGGGTATGCAATATATGAGGTGGCCGGGGAAAGCAATGTCATTATTTGATGGTTGGATGAGTGCTGCTGCAGGTGAAATATCAGGTGCTGAACTGGGGAATCTAATTGATTCCACTCTTAAACTATTAACTCCTGGGGAAGTAATATCAATATTTGCAACTACTAACCGACATCGAGAACTTCAATTTAATTATCCTGCGATTCCTGGATTATCAACTCTTGACGAAATAATTGCCCAAAGCCAAGCTGACGTAGCTAAAGTTGTTCCGATTACCAGAGTGGTTGTGGCTGAGCTCAAACAATAAAATTACTAAGCGCAAAAAGATACTATTCGGGTTGTTTGCTTATTTGAGATGAAGATGTTCTTCTTGGTGAGTTGCATAATTCTTGGCAATTTGCAACAATTATTCAATGACAACTCTCATCTTTGCCGACACTCATTTAACCAACCACTTTGAAGAGAAGAAATATGATTTCTTATCTCACGCCATCAGTCAGGCTATCGCATGATTATCAACGGTGACTTTTGGGATAGTTGATATTGTATTTTTGATCAATTTATTGAGTCAGAATGGCAGAAACTGTTTGATCTATTAAAACAGAAACACACGATCTATCTTTTTGGTAATCATGACAGCATCTAGTAAAGCGACGATCA
>DAOLOF010000032.1:0-5541 GCA_035416965.1 Candidatus Woesebacteria bacterium | reverse complement strand
AATATTTTTTCAGGAGGCACGCTGATGCGATTCTCGATTGCAGCTGTAGGAATAAATCCCTATATTACTGCTTCAATCATCATGCAGCTGGCAGGCATGGTAATTCCCTCAATAAAAGCAATGCAGAAAGATGGAGAAAGTGGTCAAACCAAGGTAAACCAATACACTCGCTTGATTGCTGTGCCGTTGGCTGTAATTCAAAGTATTTCAGTGATTGCTCTTTTGCGCAGCCAAGAGCTGCTTTATTCTGCAAGTTTTTTGGCGATCGTGGCGGCAATTGCGAGCTTGGTAGCGGGAGCCATGATCCTAATGTGGTTTGGAGAACTCATTAGTGAATATGGTCTTGGTAATGGTATTTCCATGATTATGTTTGCTGGCATTGTGAGCCAACTGCCCTCAGCATTGGTGCAAATCTCGCTCATGGTTAGTGTTGGTCAATATTTTACTCTGTTGATTTTTGTTTTGGTTTTTACTGCAGTAATTGCCTTGGTCGTATTCATGAACGAGGCTGTTCGCAAAATTAGTGTCGAGTATGCCAAACGCATTCGAGGCGGACGCGTGTTAGGTGGCCAAAAAACTCATCTGCCGGTACGGGTAAATGTAGCTGGCGTTATGCCTATCATTTTTGCTTTATCATTGATGCTAGTGCCGTCATTTTTGGCGAGAATTTTGGTGACCGTAGACAATCAGACTTGGAGAAAACTAGGCGAATGGTTATTGGTTGCTTTTGATCAATCATCAATAGGATATATGCTTTGTTATTTTCTGCTGGTTTTTACCTTTACTTTCTTTTCTGCACTCATCTTTTTCAATGCTGAAGATTTAGCTGAAGAGTTAAAAAAATCGGGAGCTTTTGTACCTGGCATTCGTCCTGGAAAAGCGACTAAAGAGTTTTTAGAGTTTGTTGTGACCAGAATTACTTTGGTGGGCGCACTGTTTTTGGGTTTTGTGGCGTTGCTTCCGTCTCTGGCCGAAGCGATCACTGGTGTTCAATCATTAGCTATCGGCGGAACCAGTGTTTTGATTGTGGTCTCAGTGATTCTGGAAACTGCTAAACAAGTTGAAAGTCAATTAGTCGGTCAAGATTACGAGAAGTACTCATAACTGTTTTTTAATGGTTTCTCAAAAATATAAGCAAACGGAGATTCAAGGCATAAATAAATACTGACTTGAAATCTGTCTTTATTTGCGATAAATTACACTGTCTTTTGATTAGGTATATATAAAATAATAATTACCTCATCACTCTCATGAAAATTGTTCTCATTGGCGTACAGGGAGCAGGTAAATCAACTCAAGGGAAGATGCTGTCGGAAGCACTCGGTATTCCCTATCTTTCTTCTGGCCATATTTTCCGTCAGATGGCTAAACAAAAAACAGCTTTGGGACGTTGGGTTAAGGAGACTCTCAATGCGGGTGTGTTAATTCCAGATGAAAAAACAATCGAAATAGTACTGGAGTATCTACAACGACCTGAGTACAAAAATGGCTACATTATTGACGGTTTTCCTAGAACTGTTCCTCAAGTTGAAGCTTTTTCTGATGGAACAGAAAAAGCAGTTTTGATTGATGTATCTGATAAAGAAGCCTTATGGCGCATCTCTGGCCGAGTTGAGGATCGTGAGGATGAGACTCTTCAAGCTATTCGCAAAAGAATTGAATTGTTTCACAAAGTGACCGCTGAAGTTCTTGATTATTACGAGTCGAAAGGTCAGCTGATCAAGATTAATGGAGAGCAGTCGGTTGAGGAGGTTTTTGAAGAAACTCTAAAGAAATTGCAGGCTAGTAACGAAAATTAAACGCTCTTTGCAAATATCTGGTATTTTGATATAATCATTGGTTCTGTTTGGGGGTTTATTCTCTGGACGGAAGAAAATAGATAATCTATACCATTTATGGGCAAGGTACAGCAACATAAACGTTCAGCCAAAGAGAAGCGTCAGGAGATGATCAAGGATGATCGTCCCACTGGTCAGTTAGATCGATTTGAGATCGAAGGCGAAGTGGAAAAGTGTCTGCCCAATACAATGTTCCAGGTGTCGGTGACCACCAGTGAAGTTGAGGCATTGGTCGGTAAAATCTTGTTGGGCACCTTATCTGGAAGAATGAGGCTTTATCGGATTCGAGTAATGCCTGGAGATTTGGTGAAGGCCTATGTCTCTCGTTATGATCTTGGTAAATGCAAGATTACCTATCGATCAACAAAAAAAGAAATTAATTAGTAATACTTGCACTCAAGTGACGATTATATAGGGAATACTTTTATGAAGGTTAGTTCGTCGGTATCGCCAAGATGCCCCAAGTGTAAAATCATTAAAAGGAAGGGAGTAATTCGCGTGATTTGCGATAATCCCAAGCATAAACAAAGACAAGGTTAAACTATGCCAAGAATAGCCGGTATTGATATTCCAGGAGAAAAAAAAGTGCCTTATGCATTGGCATACATCTATGGAGTGGGCATTACAACTGCTAAAAACATCACCAAACAGGCTCGGATTGATCCAAACAAGAGAGCCAGAGACCTTGATGGTCAGGAAATCAACTCCTTACAAAAAATATTTGACCAGATGGTTGTTGAGGGTGACCTGCGTCAAGTCGTTAGTGACAATATTAATCGTCTTAAAAGAATTAAAGCATACCGCGGAGTTAGACATATTCTGGGTTTGCCTGTAAGAGGGCAAAGAACTAAGTCAAATGCTCGAACCAGAAAGGGAAAGCGCAAAACAGTTGGAGCTCTGACTAAAGAGATGGCTACCAAACTAGAGGCTGCTCAAGCTGCAACTAACACCACACAATCTTAGATATCAAATTAAATAGTGCACAATGGCGAAATATAATAAAAAGAAACGAGTGAGCAAGGTAGTCAATACTGCCAGAGTATACGTTACTGCCACTTTCAATAACACTATCATTAACATTACCGATACCAATGGAGACAGTGTGGCTTGGTCATCAACTGGTGCAGCTGGGTTTAAAGGATCACGAAAATCGACCTCTTATGCCGCAACAGTTGCTGCAGAAGGGGCGATAGGCAAGGCTTTGGATCGAGGCATGAAACAAGCTGAGGTGTTTATTAAAGGTCCGGGGCCGGGTAGAGATGTTGCTTTACGCATTCTTCGAGCCAAGGGCATTGAAATAACCCAGATTGCCGATCTTACACCTGTGCCACACAATGGTACCAGGCCTCGTAAACAATGAAATTAATTAACTTGATTTGAACTAAAAGCTTTATGGCAAGATATCACGGACCAAAACAAAGATTACAACGGCGAGTTGGTGAGGATTTGGCACTCAAAACCAATCCCTTAAAGACCGCCAAGAGGATTAATATTCATCCGGGTCAGCATGGCCAAAAAAGAGCTAGACGCTCATCGGAATATGGGATTCAGCTGTTGGCAAAACAACGCGTTAAGTATATTTATGGAGTTCTCGAAAAACAGCTACATAAACTTTTTTTACTCTCCAAAAAGGATCCCCAGGGTGCTGGTCAAGCGCTTTTGGTCAATTTAGAGAGAAGACTTGACAATGTTGTGTATCGAGCAGGTTTTGCGCCTACCAGAGCAGCTGCTAGACAATTGGTGGTCCATGGACATATCCAAGTGAATAACAAAAAATTAAGTATTCCTTCTTATCTTGTCAAGGCAAATGACTTGATTGCGATTGGAAAGAAAGCAATTGATATTCCTGCAATTGCTCAGGTGGCCAACGATGAGTCGTTTGCGGTGCCTGCCTGGATGGAAAGAAAACAGCATCTAGTTAAAGTGGCTCGTCTGCCAGCAAGAGAAGAAATTGCTGAGAAAATCGAGGAGCAATTAATTGTTGAGTATTATAGTCGCTAATAATAAACATCTAGTAACGGATTCTTTGGCTGAAACCAAAGGAGATGAAACAAGGAGACAATATGACAAACAAACAAACTTGGTACACCTACGAAAACCCAACCTTTGCTATCACAGAGGAGAAAAAAACTGCCAGTCATTCACTTTTCACTTTCAAACCTCTTGAAAATGGCTATGGTCATACTATCGGAAATGCTTTGAGAAGAGTGCTGTTAAGTTCTCTGCCTGGGGCGGCCATTACTGCTGTCAATATCGAGGGAGTTGATCACCAGTTTACTACTGTCGCTGGTGTTAAAGAAGACGTGGTAGAATTACTTCTCAATCTTAAGCAAGTGAGAATCTTAGCTGATTCTGCTGACGATCTTGGCATTGCACGTGTAGAAATTCAGGGCCCGGCTACTGTTACTGCGGCTGATATCAAATGTGAGGCAGGTTTTACGGTTGTTAATCCGGATTTACATTTAGCCTCTTTGGCTCAAGGAGCCAAGTTGCAGATGGAGATGAAGATCCAATCTGGTATTGGTTATCAGCTGAGCGAGTTGGTCGAACAAAAGGAAATAGGTGAGCTGACTGTTGATGCAATTTTTTCTCCAGTCTTAACAGTATCCTATAAGGTGGAGTCGACTCGTGTCGGTCGACGCACCGATTATGACAAACTGCTATTGGATGTAAAAACTGATGGCACCATTAATCCAAGAGAAGCAGTGGAAAAAGCTGCTCAAATACTCACTAAACAATTCGCTCAAGTTTTTGAGCCGGTTGTAGTTGAGGAAGTAACTGTTGCTGAAGATGTTTCTCCAGAGAAAGCAGAGGTTTTACGTCTCACTGTGGAGGAGCTTGATTTACCTACTAGAATTGCCAATGCTCTTCGCAAGGGTGGCTATAAAACTGTGGGTGATTTGGTTAATTCAACAAGAGGAGCAGTTGAGAGAGTAAAGAATATTGGCGAAAAAAGCGCTGGTATTGTTGATGAGGCTCTTCAGAAAAAAGGAGTTACCCTTTCAAATTAATTTTTGAGATTAAGGAAGATTATGAGGCATCGAGTATCATCCAAGGCATTTAATTGCGACACTAATCAACGCAAAGCGCTGTTAATGAATTTAACCAGAAGCTTGTTTGAACATGGTGAAATTGAAACAACCCAAGCCAAAGGAAAAGAAGTGAAACGTTTGGCAGATAAATTACTGGCAGTCGCCAAACAAAATACCTTGGCGGCCAAAAGAGAACTGCACGCTTTTTTTGGCAAAAGAGACGTTGTCAACACTCTCACCCAGGTGATTTCGCCTCATTTAGATAAAAAAGAATCAGGTTTTATCTCGCTTGAATCAGCGGGCAAAAGGCGCGGTGATAACTCACACATGGTAAAAGTGACGCTTCTTAACAAACCAGATAAGTTAGGGAGTTTTAAAAAGAGTCAGCAACTTAAGAAGGAATCTTAGTCATGAAAAAACAGACATCATACATGCAACGAACCCAAGACGTCAAACGCCAGTGGCAACTGGTTGATGTTAAAGGTCAAGTATTGGGCAGAGTTGCTACTCAAATTGCTACTATGCTCACTGGTAAAAACAAAACCACCTACACTCCCCATGTTGATGGAGGCGATTATGTGGTAGTTATCAATGCGGCTCAAGTGGAGCTAACTCGCAATAAAGAGGAAAAGAAGCTTTATCGTTGGCACACCGGCTTTCCAGGTGGCCTG
>DAOLOF010000031.1:0-5648 GCA_035416965.1 Candidatus Woesebacteria bacterium | reverse complement strand
AGCCAAAGCCCCGTGGCCAATCTCTCGACGTTTGGGAGAACCCAAGCGACCAGCCTCACCCGAAGCATAAGGAGGCATATTGTAATGATGAAGATAATGACGCACCCCCTCTCCTTCCAGATCCTCGGTATATTGCCCCAAAGATGGACTGCCCAAAGTGGTAATAGTCAAAGCCTGAGTGGCACCTCTTTTGAACATAGCACTGCCATGAGTTCGGGGTAAAATATCCACCTCTGTCCAGATTGGTCTGATTTCTTGAGTTTTTCTCCCATCAGGCCTAATACCAGACAATATCATCTTACGACCTTCTTGTTTGATGAGTTCGTGCACTAATTGAGATACTTCCTGAGTGGTAACCACCGTGTCTGTTTCTTGATTGAATACATTTTCATTGAGAAATTGAGTCATCTCCTCGATTAAACCGTTTAAGTCATACTCTTCAAGACGCCCTTGTTTGTTGATCGCTTCCAGAATTTGAGTCTGAAATTGACTAAGTAACTTTTGTGAAATTTTTTTTTGACGCTTGAGAGTCTCAGCTGGAATTGGCTCAACCAGTTGGGCTTTTTCTTGACCCACCTGAGCAGCTATCTCGCTGATAGTATTACAAACATTTTTGAGTTCTTGTTGAGCTTGATTGATTGCTTCCAGCACAACCTCTTCATCTACCTCGTTAGCACCGGCCTCAACCATTACAATTGAGTCTCCAGTCCCAGAAACAATTAAATCGAGATCAAGCCCGTTTTGTTCGCTCTCAGTGGGGTTGATGATGTACTGTTTAGTATCTTTGTTATACCCCATTCTCAAACCTGCTACTGGCCCATTAAAGGGGATTTTGGAGATGGTGAGTGCCAAACCAGTGGCTACCAGCGCGATCATGTCGTGGCTGTGCTCCTGATCGTATGAAAAGACAGTGCTCACTACTTGCACTTGATTAGTAATACCCTCTGGGAAAAGAGGGCGAATGGTGCGGTCAATCACTCTGCCTTTGAGAATGGCATCTTCGGTCGGCCTTCCCTCTCTCTTGACCCATCTTGAGCCCTTAATAATTCCGCTGGCATAAAGCTTCTCCTCATATTCTACATTGAGAGGAAAGTATCCCCAATCTACCTTACCACCAAGGGCAATCGTGACGTGGACAACGGTGTCACCACATCGAGCTAGAACGGCAGCAGCTGTTTGTTCGCTAAACTGACCGATAGAGATGTGGACGGTTTTATCACCAATCTTGATTTCATGTCGATATTGATTGGTGTATGTTGGTTTTAACATATTCTATAATTCCTTCTAGTACTCATTATTTAGCATAAGCGTCAAATTTGACGTCTATAAAGGTCGAGTGCTAATAACCTTTTTTGATTGATATATAAGCAAAATCGTACTTCCTTAAAGTACGTGCTAACATTGAAGAAAAAACTTGAGAAATAGACTTGCTGCGAAAAAACATAAATTCCAAAAAGGAGAAAAATGAGCTTTTAATATAAGCTTATGATCTTTCGTAACAAATCTATTTTAACCTGGTTTTTCTTCAAAATGATTATTACTGAAAAGCATTATAACCTATTTTTGCCAATAAAGGAAACACTCAAGATATCTTCTCAAGGAAAAACGTTGATTTGTCGGGAAAACTACTTCTTTAGACCCAACTGCTTAATCAGAGTGTCATATCGCTCCTGACTGCGCTCGCGCAAGAAACGCAACAAGCGACGACGCTTAGACACTTGCCTCAGCAAGCCTTTTCGGGAATGATCGTCACCTGCGTGAGTCTTGAGGTGATCTGTTAACTCTTGAATACTAGCAGTTAATAAGGCAATCTGCACTTCCGGCGAACCTGTGTCACCCTCAAACAGTTGAAACTGTTGCATGATTGCTTGTTTTTGGCTTTTGGATAGTGCCATGGTATATCTCCTTTCAGAGTGCCCTTAACTCTTGAGAGCTGTTCTCAATGAGCAAAGTAACCAATTAATAATTATGCCTTTTTCAGCACATTGAAGAAGCAAGACGGCTATTTTATCACATTTCTTGTAAACTCATAATCTCTGCAAACTTCTTTTAAATCTCAATCTTATAAGCCACCAACACATCCCCAACCTGAAAATCTAGCTTTTTGTTTTTAAAAGCCAGACCAGCTTCACCTTTTGTTTTTACCGTTTGAATATCATCCTTACCATGTTTCATGCTGGTGATCACTGGTCGAGCAATGATTTGATCTGCTCTTTTCAAATAAAGCTTATCGTGCCTGTTGATCTCACCCGTTATTACTCTGATACCAGCAATTCGCTGATTATTGTAATCAAAAATCTGCATTATCTCAGCACTACCCAACTCAACCTCTCCATAATATGGATCCATTAGCTTTAACATTTGCTCTTCTAAATCCTCCAACAGATGATAAATAATCTCGTATTGCTTAACATGAACCCCTAGCTCTTTTGCTAAGTGCTTGTACTTTGAAGGAACGTTTTGGCCAAATACCACCACCACACTTCCAGTGGTCTGAGCCAACTCAAGATCGCTTTCATTAAGAGCACCAACGCTGGCTGAAATTAGTTCAACCGTTTCGGTATCAAGTGACTGCACAATCGCTTCCAAAGTTCCTTTAACATCAGCCTTGACGATTAAATTGAGCTTTTCTTTGTCTCCCAATAAAGCAGCCACATCCACACTGTCCCAGGAAAATTCCTCCTCGGATGTCTGGGGTAGCTCGGTAGTTTTGTAGGTGGCCTTGGCATCATGCAAAATAGTGCCAACCTCAGGAACATCGTTAAGCCCCAAAACCTCAGCTGGTTGTCCTGGAACCACTTCTTGAAGCTGGCGCCCATTTTCATCAACTAGAGAACGCACTCGTCCATTGATGCCATCAACCAATATTTCTTGACGCAGAACAAGAGTTCCCTGCTGGACGATAACCCGAACCACCGGACCTTTATGTTGATCTTTGGTTGACTCAATAACCACCGCTTCCAAAGAAGCATCGGGATCTGCCTTGAGATCAAGCAGTTCTGCCATCAATAACACATTTTCCAACAATTTATCTACACCCTTACCCGTTAATGCACTAATCTCGACCGCATCAATATCGCCTCCGTACTCCTGAACTACCACATTCTGTTCGGCAAGTTGAGTTTTGGTAAGAGTGGGATTGGCACCTTCAGCATCAATTTTGTTAAGTGCAACAATAAAAGGAGCCTTGGCTTCTTTGATAAAACGAATTGACTCGATAGTTTGAGGTTTTACTCCATCTTTGACTGAAACAACCAGAATTACCAGATCAGTAATCTTGGCACCGCGTTCACGCATCTTGTTAAAAGCAGAGTGACCTGGAGTATCGATAAAGGTAATTTTTTTGCCCTGAAAAGTGATTTGATAAGCACCGATGTGTTGAGTAATGCCACCCACTTCGCCTTCCTGCACTTTGGTGTGTCGAATGTGATCTAACAAAGTGGTTTTGCCATGGTCAACATGACCAAGCACGGTAATAATTGGAGGACGGGATTGTAACATAGGAACTGTATTAATTAAGTTGTTTTTGAGAACGATCGGTCTTAGATTCCTTCTCGGCTTGTTCTTGTCGATACTCTTTTACCTTGTTCTCAATTAATGTTTTCTGATCTGCCTCCAATACTGAAGTATTCTGCCATTTGTCGGTAAAGCGATCAAGATCATAGATGGTGGTCAGTTTGTGTTGAACCAGAAATTCACGAGTTTGAGCAGTTATTCCCTGCCAGCCGTCAATTTCATATTCTTCACTGCCAGTGACCGTCGATTCGACCTCGCCTGAGGCTGACTTGATAGTAATGTAGTAACCGGTGAGTTTGGCGGCTAAGCGCGCATTTTGCCCACCACGACCAATTTCTAGTGACAGTTGATCATCAGGTGCAGTGACGACCGCTTTGCGATTGGCCTGATCTAGTTCAATTAGTAAATTTTCTGCAGGAGCCAAAGCGGCTTTCATAAAAACCACCGGGTCTTCATGAAAAGGCACTATATCAATCTTTTCGTTGTTCAGCTCCTCAATTACTTTCTGTACTCTGACTCCACGCTGTCCCACACATGATCCTACTGGGTCCACCCCTTCTTGAGACGAACGAACTGCAATCTTGGTTCTGACACCCGCTTCTCTGGCTACACCTACAATCTCCACCGCTCCAGAGCCAACCTCTGGCACTTCTCTTTCAAATAGTTTAGTTACCAGTTCTGGCACCGATCTGGACACCAGAATTGAAGCACCCTGATCTTGTTCGTCAATAGCACTAATGACCACAATTACTCGTTGGTTTTTGCGATAAAACTCTCCTCGCATCTGCTGAGCGGGTGGCATAATGCCTTGACCTCGACCAATTTCCAGAATCACCGAGCCACGATCCATTCTCAGCACTTGTCCTGTCACAATCTCTCCCACTCTGTCTCGAAACTCACCCACAATTTGCTCTTTTTCACTACGACGAATTTCTTGCAATATAACTTGCTTGGCGGTTTGAGCCGCAATTCTGCCAAATCCAGCCGGAGTAACTTCTTTGTGATGTTTTACATCTTGATCCCACTCCAAAATTTCGCCCGTTTCCTCATCTTTTTTGACAACCCCTGCTTGAAAAATGTGTGCTTCACCGGTTTCATCGTTTAGATTGACATAATAATAAAAACTGTCATCAAGACCTCCAAGCTCTTTTCGATACGCCGAGATTAAAGCGTGTTTAATTGCGTTTAAGATAGCCTCCGGCTCAATTTTGCGCTCTTGAGCGATTTGAGCAATTGCAGAGGCGAACTCGGTTCTGACCACTTGATTTAGATTTGCCATATAGTTTGAATAAGTATATTTAATGATTCTTTATTGTTGCCGTTGATTTGGATTGATTAAACAAAATGGAAGTAATTAAACCATTTTTCTGGTAAAAAAGGCGCACTTTTTCAGTCCGCCTCACACGCCCAAACCAAACACTATCTGCATTATAGCAGACAACTGGGAAATTTAACAATCTTCGAGTTTCTTTTCTACCAAAGTGAGTAAGTAGCACTCACATACTTGGTGAGGGTAACTTTGTTAAAAGCAGAAGCTTCCTCATTATCTTCTGAAATGCTACTACCAACCCCCAGATCATCTTCAGCCACACTAATCAATCTGCCCAGCCTTTTCCCAGACGCTTTGGCTAACTGCTTTGCATTCTTTTTTGCATCTGCTACCGCTTCTTTTTTTGCATCAGCTGCTAACTCCTCTTCCTGAGAAGATCCAAAAGTAACATTGCTGATGGTGGTGGCTCCCGCTCGGTAAAGTGACATTACTAATTCTTCCACAAGTTGAGGATTTCTAAACGTAACAGCAAATACATTTGATACTTGATAGTCTATTCCTCCTTGAATATTTGCAACTGGTTGAACTTGGTTAAATGATCTTTTGATTTGAGAATCGATACCAGCCACATCTTTTACTGTTTTTATGAGTTCTTCGGTCTTGCCAGTACCAATATTTATTGCATCATTTGCAACGGGAGAACTATCAACTCGCACCACTATCATTTCCACCTTATCGGGTTGATACTCTACACTTCCTTCTCCAGAAACAGTGATCATGGAAGGATTGATAAGTGATGGCAGGAAAAGAATTAACAGAATTATTAATCCAAAGAAAGAAAATAAAAGTGGTTTCAAAGAAA
>DAOLOF010000030.1:0-5652 GCA_035416965.1 Candidatus Woesebacteria bacterium | reverse complement strand
GACGATAAACCCACAGTTGCGTTTTTATTGAAACGGGTGATGACGTTATTACCAAACCAACCAGTCAACCCTCTTATCTCTGAAGAGTAATCGCCCGGTTGACACTCATTAAAAGACCTAACTCGGAAATAATATACAGTGTGAGGTTTGAGAGACCTCACAGTAAATGAAAGAGCGCCAGAGGACAAGCTTTGGTTGGTAAAAACTCCATGCTGATCAGTCCTCGACAACTCGCTATAAGCCAGATGATAGTTGCTGACCAAGTTAGTGAGAGGAGCAGAATAGACAGTTGCCTGAGTTCCCATCACTTCCACTCAAAATAAATCTGGGGTCTGAATAGGAACAAGCTGAAAACAAAAAGAGTCATGAGATTGATTTGTACTAGAAGAAGTGGTCTGATTAATATTATTTGCTGATGAGTTTATAGTTGTGGTTGGAGTAAAAGTTGATGATGGCGTCGGACTCGCAGTTGGAGTGGATGTTGGCGTCGGTGTTGGAGTGGAAGTCGATGTTGGAGTCTGGGTGGGAGTGGGCGTTTGGGTTGGAATAGGAGTGGGTACCGCTTCAATAACCACTCGTGAACTATCGGTGGTGTCAGTATAGAGTTTATCAAGATTGCTGCCATAAACTTTAAATGTCACCTCTCCCACAAGATCCAGCTCGTCAACTGTTGCAGTAGCTAAGTAGGCGTTATCTCCCAACGCCGTCACCAGCGGGGAGTTTGTCGATAAATAGCCACCTGCATATAAAGAGAGACAAGATCATTAATTGCTCCGCCGGCAGTAAAATTGAGAGTTATTAAGTCTTCTGGCGGTGCTTTTGTTGAATCGGCATTATCTAAATAAAGACTAATAGTTGATAAACTGCAAATCGTCTCTTCAGAATCTTTTAAGACTGAAAAGTCTTGAGTGTAGAACTCACTGCAGAGTGGGTCATTATCTGGTTCGCAATCACACGCCTCCCCTTTAAAACGATAAACGTCATCATCAACAGCTGTCGAATCTTATTCTAGTGGGGTTAAAGTACTATTTGACAATAATACTGGCTCTTGATCAAGATAATCATCACCAACTCTTTTTGCAAAGTAATATTGTACTTTACTAGATCCCCATTGGGATCAGATGCCTCTAACCAATTCACACTCACTACTCCCTGATATACTCATGAAAGCGGGATAAAAAGCTGGAAGGATTGGGAGCTAGATTCACTGGATCATTAAAATTGAATAATTGAGTCAGAGAATCAGAGCCCTGTTCATGAGTTGTTTCAACGGTTGCTTTAACACCATCCTGATAAAAATTATGTCGAGCAACGTGAATGTGAGCATCAGGACGGCCTTGTTTAAGAACTGTTTCCCAGCCCGAAAAGTTGATAATCTTTCGTCTGATGGGAGTTTCTAAAGGTTCGTTATACCAAGCTACATCAGATGAATTGAAAAAAATTTCTGGATAAATGTAGTCTTGATAGATAGCTGAATTTTTCCATGTGGTTCCGGAATCAATAGCCATGGACAACTCTTTTGTCTCTGAAGCTGGAGTTCCATCTGAGTTGTAGTCCCAAATTGGTAATTGATTATTTCCATTCAGAGTTTCTAAAAACAGACTTGTATCATCATTTTCATCTGGATTGTTAATTGAAGCAGAAGTTGTGTGCGGCTCAAATAAAGCAATATCTAGAGGCTTATAGATAGAAATTGAAGATACATTCGGAGGAACCAATGAGCAACAACTGAAACAGGAAAAAAAAGCACAAGTTAATCAAAAAAAGTGAAAACTCAATTAAAACAATCGCCGACTTCCCAATCTTGAAGTCCATTCAAGCTAGTTAACAGGTCGTGTTTAGTAAAAAAAGCATTTTTCCTGATTATCAATCATTATCAATAATATCCAAATTTTGTTTTGAAGTCTGAAGTCTAGTTAGTCCCGCCAGATCGATTGCAATACCAAGTAATATTTACTCAATAATTCAATGCCGAGTTCATGCCTAATGATGCCTATGAGGAATCAGTGATAATGAAAAATAAATAGAGAGTACTCCCATGATAAAGGCAAATAGCGCTAATTGTCTTTGTCGTTGCTGTTTAATTTGAGGCAAAAAATCGCTCGCACTCAGATATAAAAACATACCTGCTGTCACAGCCAGCAACCAACTTAAAACAGATTCATTGGCCACCCAAAAATAGACAAGGTATGCCCCCACCAAGGCACTCAGCGAAGAACCGAAGTTGATCAACAACACATTTTTTTTGGAAAAACCATGTTGAAGCAGTAAGCCAAAATCTCCAATTTCATGAGGCAACTCATGAAGAAAGGTTGAAATTGCCATTGTCACACCCAAACCTGTATTAATCATAAATGCTCCTGCAATAGCCGCTCCATCAATAAAGTTATGAATTGAGTCGCCCAACACAATCAGCCCCATTGATGAGGTGTGAGCATGATTAATAGCATCAGGATGCTCATGATGGTGTAGATCAAAGAAAATTGCCTCAAAAAGATAGGCTCCAATAAAGGCTAAAAGAACAATCTTCAGGGCTTGAACATTAAGCTGGTGAACTGCTTCTGGCAAGAGACCTAAAAAAGTGATGCTCAATAAGACACCTGCCGCAAATGGCACGGCCAATTGAGTAATAAATTTTCTTTTGGAGCAAACAATCAGCAGAATTACCCCACCAGCCAAAGACAAGATGCTGCCAAAAATTACTAATGCGCTCAATTGCCAAAACGGAGATATCATTGCGACAGTATATCATGTTAATAATCATTGTATCTTGGAGATAAACTACTAGACTTTAGAAATAGAGTGTATACAATGGTGTTTTGGCTGTGGAATGCAGTGAGATTCTGTAACTGTGCCGCAACGGTAATTTAATTTTTTTAATAAGTCCGATCTTCAGCCAGATTTATCAATTCGACGAGCATCGAGAGTTTTAGACTCTCTAGAAGAGTCTTTTTTTCTCCCCAAAGTGCTTGTCTCAAATAATAAGGAGACAAACTATGTCAGCAGAAAGAGTTGGTCCAGATCCACAGGAATCACAGGAATCACCTATTCCTGTTATAGTTCCACGCACAGCTATGGGTGAATTCGCAGGGTTTAAAGATCCAGACCCACGAACCATGGCTCACAATTTTGGCCAAAAGATTCCCCCGCTTGCTGGTAAAAGTGAGCGATATCTAGCTTTAGTTGATTCCATTGTTTTAAGACTCATACAACTGTCTCTGTGTTTTCCGCAACTCTCAAGTACATTAATAAATCTACTTGCCGAGCTTGAATTAAACTTGTCTCAAGATCAAGCCGCCAAAGCTCTTAATGCTACTTTTGGTGAAGTCAAACCGGAAGACAGAAAAAGTTTGCCCGTAGTAGCTGTCAAACATGCTCTAGAGCACAACGTGGCAGAAACTGATAGTCGTGTATTGGCTACTACCGAATCTCTTTCAGCACTGCTACAACGAATACTAATAATCATCGCTAAAGAGCAAGAAGCTATTCAAAAGCAAATTGCAGTCATTAATATGCAACAAGCGCAAGACATTCAAGCTGAACAGACATTTAAAGAGAATGTTGCCAGTGGCTATCAAGTTAATGCACCGCGTGTTCAAGAAGCAGTTGTCTTCACTCAAAAATTATCAGCAGATGACCAAAACAGGTTGCATGCACTAAAATTATATTGCCAACAGCTGACTTTGCTTGAACTATCTATATGGAGGGCAGTGTTTTTTGGAGCTATATTTAATGAAAAGTTAGCCAACAAACAGACATTGAGCTGAATTAGTGAGCGTAATAATCAAAATCACTCATGCTGCCAGCAAATAAACGATATCTACCCGATTGTCATATGGCTTTAAATCAATTTGTTTGAAACCGACCTTTTCATAAAGATTTTGAACAAAGCGATTCCAATCGGCTGAATTGGTTTGTAAAGTGAGTCGTGTTTTACCATCCAAATGAATCATCCCTTGGGGGCGATTAAAATCAATCCGGTGTTTCAACAAAGATATCCCCAACCCCTTTTCTTGATGATCGGCCGCCACCATAAAACTAATGATTTTCTAAAAATCCATTAAGCCAGAATTTTGAGTAATCAAAATGCAAGTTTCGTTTCGCTGGTTACTCCGTCGTCACACCATTAAACTCAGCCTCATTCATTGTCGCTTCTTCTTTTGTTTGTCTAACAATACCATCTTGATGATGAGCTGGACTATAAATTGTGTAGAAATTCAACCGTTCGGTGTGTGAAGTGTTGATGATATTATGTCTGGCTCCGGCTGGAACGATGATTACCACTCCATCTTTTAGATCGTATTCAGTGCCATCGATAATACACTTGCCGATTCCAGATTCAAATCGAAAGAATTGGTCATTATCTAGATGAACTTCATCACCAATGTCTTCGTCTGGCAAAAGAGACATCAAAACAAGCTGGCTATGTTTTCCCGTATACAGAACTTTTCTGAAGTTGGTATTTGAAAGAGTTGCCTCTTCGATATTTGTAGAATAACCTTTCATAATATTTATTTAATAATTAATAATTTGATAATTCTGAGTATAATGCAAGAAGTAAGTACATTAAATACTGTTTGCTTAGTAATTTCATCTGCATTTATTTTCTTGACAGCAGAATAAAAGAGTTATTTTGGTAAAGGCACTAATAACCGAGTATTTTTCAAACACTGCTGAAACTGTTTGTTTTGTCCAAATTTTTGTATGTAACGCTTCTCAAGCAGGGGAACGCCACTCATAAAAAGCAATAAGAGCATAAGATAAAGAGGACTAATAACACTCGCCAACTGCCAGCCGCTGAGTATGGGCAGAGCATACAAATACACACCCCACCAACATAAGATTTCCCCTAAATAGCTGGGGTGACATGCAAGTCGCCACCAGCAAATATATGTTCTGTCATGTTGGTAATGGGTTGATATAATGAGTTGTGGAGTATGGTTGTTGTCAATTATCAAATCAAGAAAATGAACAAATGGCTTAAGTTAGTAATTTCCATCGCAATGTGTGAGTTGGTGGGAATTGTTGGCACGCCCTTCACAATTGCCGCTATCCCCAGCTGGTACTCCACTCTAAACAGACCGTTCTTTTCACCACCCAACTGGTTATTTGCCCCTGTCTGGACTACCTTGTATTTGATGATGGGAATCGCTTTTTTTCTAATTTGGAATCAAGGCTTTAAAAAATCAAAAACAAAAGAAGCTGCTCACCTTTTTTTCATACAGTTGTTTCTTAACGGAATCTGGTCGCCAATCTTTTTCGGTCTAAAATCGCCATTCTTAGGCCTAATCGTGATTGCCACTTTATGGGGATATCTGCTGGATACAATCAACAAGTTCCGTGCCCTGTCAAAACCAGCTGCCTACCTGCTTTATCCATATTTCGGGTGGGTAAGTTTTGCCACTTTGCTCAATGCAGCTATCGTTATTTTGAACTAATATTTTTTGTTAATAATCCTTTTGGAGTTTTAGAGGCGATCGCGCCATATCCAAGCGGTAATGTTTGTCCCACCATTAAAAAGTTTGATCGCTTTTTCTAGCTCGAATTGACTAATGGTGTCATCAAGTGGTTCTCTGTCAGGAATAACGCCCGTATAGTACTTGTCTAAAACTGATTTGGCACGCTTGTCACCCAATTGACCCAAAGACTAAA
>DAOLOF010000029.1:0-5768 GCA_035416965.1 Candidatus Woesebacteria bacterium | reverse complement strand
ACTAAGTCGCTTTGCAACTGAAACTATACCGGTTGGTGCAAAGCGCAAATCGCAGTAGAAGAAAATCATTTTTGTCCAATTTCTTGCAAGTAGTAAAGGCTCAAGATCGTCAAAAGTGTGATCGCTCAAGATTTTAATAATTGTCGGGTCAATTTTCAGCTCTCGAACAATAGCTAGGTTGGCTTCATCAGCGTTTTGGCTATAGTGTTGCTGAAATCTCGTTTGCAGTTCTTGCCAAGCTGTCAAAGACTGAGGCAGGTGGGAATTTCGAGCACTACTTTCGGTGAGTATTTTTTTTGTCCAGTTTTGCTTAAGGTTATACTTCACCAAGTTGCCAATATCATGCAATAAGAGAGCGGTTAGTATATGATCTTGATTAAGAGGTGATCCAGTCCAGTTTTGACAAATTAATCGTCCAAGTGAAGCCACCTGAATCAGATGTTGCTCTAGATTGTGGGGTATCTGATAGCGGGTAAAAAGATAGCGGGCGGGAACAAGTGGCATAACTTTAACAATCCAGCTGTGATAATTTCTGTTTGAGGTTGGTGTCGTTAGGAATAATAAATTCCAAAATATACTGATACTGTTTTTTAGCTTCAGGACAGTTTGCTTTTTCTTCATAAAACTGGCCAAGTTGATATCTAGCTTCATGATAATTTGGTTTCATTTCAATGGCTTCCTGCCAGGCTAGTTCGGCTTGGGCATCATTGCCTTGTGAGTACTCAATTTTGCCCAAAAGATACTTGAGTTTGGGGTGGGTTGGAGCCAATTGGATAGCATGGGTGAGAGTATTTTTAGCTTCAACTAAATAATAAGGATCAAGTCGAGCTAATCTGGAAAAAAGAGTAGCTCGAGATTGATAAAAGTTGAGGTGATGAGGATTAAGTATTTGTACTTGGTCGCTGGTTTTAATGGCCAACTCAGCAAACTCTTGAGCCGCTGACCGATCATTACTAGCCAAAAATACTAATGCAATTTCACTGTATGCGTTGGCAAGTTCGTCGTAGAACAAGGCTTGTTTAGGTGAAAGCAAAATACTTTTTTGTAGGTTCTGTACTCCGAGTTGATAATCAGCCGCTTCAATTTGCTGTTTGCCTTTGACAAATAGATAGTCGGCTTGCCAAACACTCACTATGGTAAGAAGAAGGTGCGTTGTGATGAGCAGAGAGCTGGCTATTGTCAATATTTGCCAGAGAGATATACGGCGAAGTGGCAAAATCAATTTGTTGCCGGGTTTTAACTGGTGACGGCGGGTTTTTTTCAAGGCTTGAGCTGGAACTGAGCGATCAAGTGATTGACTGGCTGAGGCACCCAAATATGCGGCCATAATGACCCACAATAAATTGATCATCACCGTGGAGAAACCAAAAAAATTACTAAGCTGAAAAGCTAAGAGACTAGCCAATATTGCTAATTGAAAAATGGGCTGATCAGGCTCTGTCTTTAGTTTTGGCCAAGCCAAATAAAAGCAGACTGCTACCAAATATAAATAAGCAACTATGCCAATAATTCCTGATGTAGCCAAATAATTTAGCAATTCATTGTGGGCTTTATTGTAGAGATGATCCCACTCTGACAGATGATTGTGAGCCATTGGTCTGTCTAGGTAATAACTGTATGCAAATGTTTCTGGTCCGGAACCAAGCCAGGGAAAACGCTGCCACACTCGCCATGCTCCCAGCCACACCACTCTTCGAATTTCTTCAGAAGGAGTGATCAAGATGCCGGGGTTTTCTAAAGTGGGTTGAGGTGATTCTAATTCTTGAACTGGCGTGTTCACTTGAGGAAAAAGTTTAAGTTGCCATTGAGATATGGGCGGAGTAAAAGGGGAACCAAATACTACTATCAATGAGGTGGCCATCATTAACCAACGAACTGTTTTGATGAAAAAGGAGCGTTGTTCTTGAGAAATAAATAAAAAAGTCAGCTGTTTCTTAAAAAGTGATTTTGTTTTATTAATTAGGCTCGAGCAGTTGATTCCAAAGTAATTGATAAATCCAATTAAGCTTGCCAAGATTACTCCAACCATTAGGGCTAACCACCCAGATCGCGAGCCAGTAAAGATTAGTGTCAACATCATCAGCAGAGAAACAATTAGCCACAGGGTAGCTTGATGCTTCATGATGAGAAAGTTAAGTCGCTTTGAATGGGTTTTGATCTTAAACGGTACAAAATAACCAGCCAAACTAAGTGGTAATAGCATAGCTAGATAGGCGGCAAGCCAATTGGGTTGACCAAAAGTGGCGAACCCTCTCGATCTAACATCTTGTATCCAACAGGTAGTGTTAAATTGCTGACGCAAGATGATGCAACTAGGAGAGATACCCATTTTTTCGGGAAGAGCATAAAGACTGACTCCTAAACCAGCAATGAGGGCATTGATGAGCAGCATCTTAATTTGGCGATGATTGAGGTTGCTGACCAAGGTCCAATAAAGCAAAGCAGAGCAGATGGTTGAGAGTAATCCGCCATGAAATCGAGTGTAATAACCAAAAAATGAGGTATACGGATGAATAGAGAAGAGAGTAGCTAATCCTTGAGTGATTAGGAAGGCGAGCCAAGCCAAATCTAGTTTGGTGCGTTGAAAAATAATAGTCTTGGCAAAAACCATACGCATTATCCAGACGAAAACAATCAAAATTGTGAGGCTATAAACCAGCAGGATCTTGTTAAACTCAAACAATTCTTCATTAACGCCTGTAAACACAAATGGAGTGATTAAGACAAGGAGATTGGCTAGCAGAAATATAATTTTTTTCATGCCTGTTTGGAGCAATTTTCATCATTCTTGAGATTTTTACCCAACACCTGTTCATTATAATACCCAATCTTCTTCATCTTTAAGTTGCCTCTCCCAAACCCGGCAATTATTTGATAGACTTAAATTAATCGATATTCCGATCGGTTGTTATATTCATTAATAAGGAGAACTGCCCATGTATACTCAAGACGATACTCAAACTCAGGTGTCATCTGCACCCCCAACTAGCCAACCTCTAGTCAATCAGCCTCAAGTGAATCAATCGCCTGTCGATCAGCCAGTTAGCCAACCAGTTAGCCAGCCAGCCTACGATCTTCCACCAATGAATCAAGACACCAGTGATCAGCCCCATGCTGATCAACCGTCTGCTGGTCAGGGACCAGTTTCACAGGTGCCCCCGATGTCTTTTTCAGACGATGATCAAGTTCAAGAAGGTGATGTTCCGGCTAGTGACCAATTTTCTACTCCGTCAGTTGCTCCTTCAGTTTCTGAGTCTCCCGCAATAGAGCCAGCTGAGTATGTGAACAGTTACACTCCTCCAACCGAGGAAAAACCAATTGATGAAGGTGTTGCCGATCAGGCTGTCTTGACGGGAGAACAAACAACCCCACCAGTTAAGATCAATCAAGCCACACCAAAAAGTTCGGCCGATGCCTTCAAAGAACTCGAGGATCTAATGCAAAAGTTACAACAGCAAACTCCGACTAACGACCAGACACGGGCGCCCTCAGTTATCCCCAGCGCCAGCGAAACTCCAGCCAGTGGTGATTTCAACAAGATTCCTCCATCTGGTGATCAAGTTTTGTCTGCCGAGCCATTTGACTCCAGTGGACCGCCTTTTACTTCTGAGCCTGATTTTGCTGAGAGTCAAACTACCACTTCACCACAAACGACCACAGGGGCTGCAACAGAAGATCAAGTAGCTTCAACACAGGGAACAGAACCAGATTTTGAGTTACCTGAGGCTGAGGAGACATCAGAGTCATTGGTTGACCAAAATATCTTTTTCTTATTGGGAGTGGAGGATAGTTCTCCAGAGGAGCAAGATCATTTTCTTGATGAGCTTCAGCAAACTGTTTGGGATGAATTTCTCAGACAAGATTTATCATCGATGGTAACAGCTGAGCAAAAAGCCAAAGTGGACCAGATCATGAGCAATGCTTCTCTGGAAGAAGTTGAGAGGCAAAACGAGGCAATTGAATATCTAGATGGAATTGTCCCTGATTTCGAAAATCTCATGATGGACAAGGCTCTCAAACTCAAAAAAGATTTGGTCAAAGAAAGAGTAGTCAGTCTCAGAGAATCATTGTCTCAAGATCCAGAAAAACTCGCCCAACTTCAACAAGCTGAGGCATTGATGGATCAAGAAAAGTGGTTATCTGCGGGGCAACTGCTTAATCAGTTGAGCAAAACGAGTTCGGTCATCGGTAATGATTATCCGGGATAGAGCTATTGCCATTTTTTACGATTGAATAGTGAAAAGTGAAACAGATGTTTCCTATTGTTTTCTATTCTTTAGCCAAGGCGAGTGTGATACGATAGGTTGTAGTTAGCCAAGGTTAAAATGGGTGTTTTTATGCGCAAAGTGCAAGCTCAGCCAAGAATTAGAAAAACCAACTCTCAAGTTAGTTATCGGCAGGCAACTCAATCCAAATCTCTTCAGACAAGCCGCGGATCTGGCTGGCTGAAGAAATATCAAATAAATCTCAGATTTGACTTGGGCAATCTCTATACTCGAGTGGCTATTGGCAAAAATCTGATATATATCCAGCCGACTTGTTTTTTGTGGGAGACAGCAACTGGCGAGGTGCTTGCTGTTGGCAAACAGGCATTTAAACTTCTTGGAAAAGAACCACAGGGTACTCAACTGGTTTTCCCCATTCAGTTTGGAGCAATTAGCGATCTTGATCATTTTGATCGGTACCTCAGTATTTTGCTGACAAATTTTCGTCAAGAAAAAATTTGGAATTGGTACAACTTGTTGTCGGCAGAAATTTTCTTGCCAGCATCCAGCACTCCATTGGACAAAAAGCTGTTGATTCGTGCCTTTGCTCGCCAAGGGATCAATAACACCAAAATTAACTCCAAAGCCTCAATGCTTGTAGCTAGTCTTTCTCCATTAAGTCCACCCCCAACATCCGCTCTGGATACTGTTGAGGTGATGGAATCAAACGATTTGTCCTCAAGTAAAGCTCTGGTAATTATTTTGGATATTGGAGAACAGCTCACGGAAGTAGTAATTGGTTCTTTTAGTCGGGTGGCATTTAGTGCCAGTCTGGAGTTTGGAGGTGGTTTATTGAGTGGAGTAATTCTTGATTACTTAAGGAAAAAGCATTACCTAGTAATCGCTCTTTCTCAAGCAATGAACCTAAAAAAAGAACTACCCAATCTTCTAGAACTCGCTGATTCTTCTGTGAGTCAAAAGACTGGCAAATCAAGTTCACCGCTGGTGGCGGTCAGAGGCGTAAGTACTCAGACTGGTCTAGTGACTACTCTAAATATTCAGTCTCAGGCCATCGCTCAGGTGATATTACAACAACTTCCTCAATTGGTTACAAAGTTACGTCAAACTTTATCTGCAGTTCCATCTTCCCAACTTCTCTCGGCTTTGGAGAATGGTTTAATAATTACTGGTGGGGGTAGTCAACTGGCGGGTCTTGATCAGTATTTAGCCAAAGAACTGCAGATTAATGTTTTCAAAACCAATCAACCTTTTGCTTGTTTATGAATAGTTTTCAGTTATCAGCTCGGAGTTTGACCCGTCGTATTGACTACGGATTGATGCTGATAATTATTGGTGTGATTGGTATAGTTCAATATTTGGGTTTAATGCCTACGGTCATGACCATTGCTCATAAACGGATTAGCTCTCTTCTAACATGGCAAGTGAAAGTGGTGAGTGAGATTGGTCGATTGGGTCCAATGATTCGCCAGCGTCAACTGCTTGCTCATCGCGTTCAAGACCTCGAATTACATGTGGCTCGTTTGTCAGTTCAGTTGGCTGAGC
>DAOLOF010000028.1:0-5781 GCA_035416965.1 Candidatus Woesebacteria bacterium | reverse complement strand
ACCATCTGTTCTACTACTGATAAAGCTCGTCTAATATCGCCCATCAGTGAGATGGATAACTTCACTCCTTCTTCGTCCAGTTGCATACCATCAAGCACCAACATGGCTTCTGACAGAGCGTCATCAAGAAACTGTTCAATCAGTTCTTGGTTTTCAATCAACCAGCTGGAGGGATTTTTGGACAGAGAAGTAACAAACTTATCAAGAGCAATGGTAAGTTGTTGCACTTTTCTCGACTGAACGTAGAGATCAAATTTGGTTTGTTGACCACTTTGATCAGATAGCGAAAGGTCTTCGGTATCAGCCAATAGGGAGCGAGAAATGGAACGTTTCGTTTTCATCTGCTTTTATTATACCAAACCACAACGCAAAGAAGACACTCCAACCAGCTCCCCTCCCTTGATCGTGATAAAATACAGGCTCAAGTGAAGCAGAAAATTATCTCGTGCTTTTTTAGAGCTTAATTAAGCTAAACCAAGAGATGTACATTCGAAACCAAGATTTGCTTTCATCGCCCTCATCTTGTCGACAAGTTGTTGCCAAGGCTGTTGCTGTTCTCAAAAATGGCGGCTTAATTGTCTATCCCACCGATACTCTGTATGGCATTGGCGCAGATGCCACCAATCAAAACGCCGTTAATGCTCTCTTAAAATACAAAGCCAAACGAGCAGGCAAGCCTCTTTCGATTGCAGTGGCCAATCAGCACATGGCTAGTCAGTATGTTGAGCTGAATGATCAAGCCCGAATACTATATAAGCGTTATTTGCCAGGACCTTATACTATTATTTCTCGATACAAAAAAGGTTTAGCGCAAGGAGTTGCTTCAGAATTTAATACGGTGGGTGTGCGAATTATTAAAAGTCAATTAGTCACGGATATCATTGAGGCCCTTGGTCGCCCCATCAGTGCCACTTCAGCCAATGCATCTGGCAAAAAACAGCCCCACTCAATAGATGACATATTCGAAGAACTCTCCTCCAAGCAAAAAGAGATGATCCAGTTAATCATTGATGTTGGGCCCCTGCCAAAAAAAGAGGCCTCGATCGTAATTGACACTAGTATCTCCACCCCTATTGTGCTGAGAAACAATTCGTCAAAACGAGGCCAGATAACTTCAAAATTTTCCAGCCGATCAGCCGAAGAGACTCAAGCGTTAGCTAGCAGATTAATCTTTAAGCATTGGGATCGTGTTCAGTCGCGAGGACTGGTGGTCGCGCTAGAAGGAGAGCTGGGAGCTGGCAAAACCGTCTTTGCCCAAGGTGTTGCCAATTTTTTAGCTATTTCCACTCAAGTTACCTCGCCCAGTTACACAATTCTCAAAGAGTATCCCTTTACCCGACATAATTGCACGGGATTTATGTATCATCTTGATCTCTGGCGAATCCAGGATGCCCAACTAGTAGAAGAGCTCAACTTGCCCAGTTTGGTCAAACCAAACAACCTGGTAATCATTGAGTGGTACAGCATCATCTCCCAAGCAGCATTACTTCTTAGACCTGATATTGTACTCACTTTTAAGATTGGTTCCGATCAACAAAGAGAGATCGCGATTGAGGAAAATCTTGCGGACACCTAAAATATGACAGGTAATAATCAAAAATCACTCGTTCCCCTCATCTTGGCCATCGACACTTCATGTGATGACACCTCTGTGGCAGTTGTCTTGGGAAAAGTAGTGCTGGCAAATGTTGTGGCATCTCAAACCAAACTCCATGCTCCATATGGAGGAGTATTTCCCACAGTCGCCAAGCAGGCTCATGGAGTAAATATTAAAGGTTGTGTTGAGCAAGCCTTAAAATTAGCCCAAGTGTATCCCTCAATGCTCACTGGTGTTGCCGTGACGATTGGACCCGGTTTGGCTCCTGCTTTGGAGGTGGGAATCGATTTTGCCAAACAGTTGGCTAAAACATGGCAAAAACCAATTTTCGCTGCCAATCACATCGAGGCTCATTTGTGGTCGGTGCTAGTAAAACCAAAAAAGCAAACTTTGCCTGTTAAATCAATCTTATCTTGGATTTATGGGCCACAAAAGAATACTGTTCTACAACAAAATACTGTTGATGAGTTTGTGGAAATTAATCTTTCTTGGCCAATACTGGGATTGGTGCTCAGCGGCGGCCACTCCTTAATTGTCAAAATTAATGGTCTGGGCAAATATCAAGTACTGGGCAACACTATTGATGATGCCTTGGGAGAAGCCCTAGACAAGGTTGGTCGTATCTTAAATCTGGGTTATCCAGCCGGACCTGTTCTGGAAAAATTAGCCAAAAAAGGAAACAGCAAAGCTTATTCCTTCCCGCTCCCCATGACCTCAGCCCACAATTTTAACTTGAGCTATTCGGGTTTAAAAACAGCCGCCCATCGTTTGATTAAACAAGTATCAGCGAACAATCAAATAATCAACCCAACTAAAAATGTCAGCAACTCGATTGAAACTTCATCTCCTGTTGATCTCACTCCAACTCAGGTCTGCGATCTTGCTAGCTCTTTTCAGGATGCCTGCTTTCATCATCTTATTCACAAAGTCAGGCGAGTCTTGGAAACACCAGACAGCAACTACTCGGCGGTTTGGCTGGGAGGAGGAGTAGCCAGCAATATCTTGCTTCGAAAAAAATTAAGACAATTACTCAAAAATTATCACCTTAGTTTAAAAACTCCTTATCACAAACGAGTCTGCGCTGATAATGCCGCCATGATAGGAGTAATTACCAGCCTGAAACTAGCTCATCTAGGTATTTCTCCAGCCAATCAGCTTGATAGACAACCCAATTTAGAATTACCCACCTTGTGACATACAATGTTATTCATACTATTGGCATCAAGCAGAAAACCAATTAGAAATCATAAACAGCAACATTAACAGATCACTGATACGAAAGTGGTCTAAATCTATCAAAACTGTTACAATAACAAAGTACTGCCGTTTAAGTCTGTGACAATTCAGCACCACGAACTTGATCACTGATTAACATCATCAACTTTATGCACCAAACAAACATTGTCAGTGTTATTGGTTCTCCTTTTGAAAATAGTTGGGCAACCGCCGCACAATCCGGCGACAGCCGAATCGTAGCTGTGCTGGCTATTAAGAGTGAGAGTGCAAAAAATGTGGGTCGTGAGTTGGTTGCTTTAATCGAAAAACATTCTGACACATCGGCAAAAGCTATCTACAATTTGTGTTTGGATTTGTTGGCTCAAGCCCGAAAATTGGAAGCCTCCATGCAAATGGCGCTGGTTGCCTTTGGCAACAAACCCACCTCCTTGGGATTGCCCAGCGCTGTGTTGGCTACCAATCAAGGACAGATTTTGCTGAAAAGAGATCGGAAAGTTGGCAAAGTGGTATTCTCCGCCAATGAACTCAAACTAGTAGAAGGTTCTATTAAAGAAAACGACGAAATTATTTTGGCTACCAGTCACACCGAACAGTTAGAGCAATCCATTCGCCATCTGTTTAAAAATAATCCTTCTCCAGACGCCTTTGCCTCCAATCTAAGACAAAAAGTAAACATGTTAGTCGATAGTTCTCTTTTTAGTTTATCTCTTGTTAAGATTCTAGATTTAGACTTAAAGTCTCTTTCTCCTTCACCATCTTTAGCTGTTTTGGAGGAAACCACTCCGGAAAAAATGTCCCCTGCACAATTATCCAGTACGACCATTGCCACCCCCGAGATCACTTCGCCTAAAACCGATCCCGATCGCCCTGCCAAGATTGCACGGTTAGCACGCCATTGGGGCATCCAGCCACCAACAGATGATTTGGAAACAATAGATAAAGAAGAAAAAGCTGAACTTGATCAAAAGGCAAACTCACTAGAAGAGCCAGAACCATCAATTCCAGACAACTCGTTTGCAAAAAATGAGTTTGAGAATCTGTCATATCAGGCTGGTCAGGTTAAATCGTCAATGGAAAAGACAACCGAACCCACCAATCAAGATGAATCTGCCAACTCTCTTTTTCAAACTCAAACTGATGAGACTCCAGTTTTTTTTGATGAAGAAACGGCAAATGATATCAAAATTAAGATTAATTTTGAGACAATCTTTTCCACTTTTGGTAAACAAGCCTCACTCGGTCAAGCAAGACTCTCTTCTTTATTGCAGCAATTTAAAAAAAAAATTAGCTTCGTTTTGAAACAGTCCCAAAAATGGCTAAGTAAAACAAATGCGCACCCAAATATTCCCCAGCATCAACCCGACCCTGCATTAAACTCATCCAGCCAATTATCTTCCACAACTCCAATTTTCACTGACAACTCAAACTTATTATCCATAGAGAAATCGGAGCTCGATTCATCTTCTTTCGATGTTGATGTTTCGGCAATTCAGACAGATGAACCCACCGATCAAGAGGTGGATGAGTTGTTGGTATCTTTTGCTCAGCCAGAAAATCTAGCTTCAGCTCGATTAAGCGAAAACACTGCTGATCCTGCTCAAGAAAACCCAGCCAAAAATCCAAGCCAAGCATATTCACTTGCTTCAACTCGTTTAAAACATTTCTGGCAAAAAACCAGAAGCGCAATCAGATTTCTACTAGCCTCTCGATTTAAGTCCAACTCAACAATTTACCTAGATAAGGAAAAAAAAAGTTTACTCAATTTTAAAAAAATTAGGGTAATCGTTTTGATTACGCTAGTAATCTCATTGATCTCCTTTGGGATCTCAATAGTCGTAAAACAACAATTGAGAGACGCAGATCAGGCCATACAACCAGGAAGAGATTTGCTGACTCAAGCTAGAGAGATTGAATCAACCAATATCTTGATGGCGCGCAACTTGTTAATTCAGGCCAGCGAGTTGGTGAAAACCAATCAAGCTAAACAAGCAAATAATTGGCTTCAGCAGAAACGTTTTTCTCAGTTTTATCAAGAAATTCAAGAATACAGTGCTCAAATTGACGGACAAATTGAAGTCTCCTCTCTCAATCAATTTTTTGATTTAAGAACAGTTCAGCCTGAGTTTTTAACTTCACTAATTTCAAGTAACTCTACAACTCTTTTTTTACTCGACAAAGAACGATGTCAGCTAGCCGCCATCGACAAAGCAACCAAACAAACAGAAGTTATCTCTCTAGATAGTGAACCCCCCGTCATTGACTTTAGTACAACAGAGGACAAACTATTTTTTCTTCAGGGAGGTATTAAGCAGATTCAATTACAGCCCAATACTTCCCAACCAAGCACTGACACATCACAAGAGGATGCTGAAGCTAAATCGACCCCTTTTCTTTCACTGCCTACTCTTATTAAAAGCCAAGGCGACTCAGATAGAGATGGTCGATTTATTGAGTCATATGATACATATATTTACATCTTTAATCCTGAGAAAAGAAATATCTTTCGCTATTTGCTCAATAGAGACGGCCTTTCAGAATCAGTGGGGTGGTTGACAGACAAACTAGGATTAGATTTTGATCAGATTACTTCAATGGCTATTGATGGTAACATTTGGCTGACCGCTCAGGATGGCAGTGTATTAAAGTATGAAAGAGGCCAAAAAATGAATTTCGAGATAACTAGGCTGAACGAACCGCTAGGAAACTCCGTCCGCATCAGCACCAACCCAGAAGCAGAAAACTTGTATCTACTCGAACCAGATAAAAACCGACTAGTGATTCTGACAAAAACTGGAGAGTTCGTTAAACAAGTTACCAGCCCCACTTTTGCCAGCATTACTCAAATCACCATTGACGAACAGCTCGGCAAAATGTACGGTATCACCGGTTCAATTGTGTATGAGTTGGATTTATAAACTTCCTTCTATCTTCGTCATTTTTTTAAAGTA
>DAOLOF010000027.1:0-5801 GCA_035416965.1 Candidatus Woesebacteria bacterium | reverse complement strand
CCGGAGGATCAAGTCGTGAAATCAGGGTTGTTTCCGAAGCAGACTTAAAAGAGCTCCTGGTGTCGCTTAAGCCCAAGCTTATTAAACGAGCCTCAGAAGAAATGGTCAAAACCAATGAAGGTCAACAAGTTATTCCAACCGAGATCTTTTCGATTGAAGCCGAGAAATATTCAGCCGAGATTGGCGATGAGGAAGAGACAGTTAGTTTAGAGCTTACTTTGAAACTGAAAGGGCTGGCATATACAAGTCAAGACTTATTGGAGTTCGCAAAAGTTGTTTTAACTGAAAACAAAGACGATCAGTATGAATTTATTGATGAGCGGCCAGATCTTCTTTCAAAATCGCCAGATACATCTAACCAGGAAAATGTTAATCATCAGGCTCAACTTGAAGCCAAGATTTCGGGTAGGGTTAGAGCTCAAATTGATACCAATCAGTTAGCTGAGTCACTGGTCAATATGGAGATGGAGCAGGCTAAAGATCAGTTGAAAAATAATAAGTTGCTTACTGCTTCTTGGGTTCGTTTTTCACCCCAGTTTGCTGAATGGTTTTTTTCAAAATTACCATCCTCAGCCTCACGAATTATTATTCAGCTAGAAGAGTAATTAGTATGGCCAAGGTTTTACCCATAGGAGTCGATCAGCGAGAGCTGATCAGGTTGTATAGAGAGGCTCTGCTAACAGAGGGTAGTTATTTGGGCGTACAAGAAACAGTCGCGAGCAAGATGACTAGGATGGCGGTGGCAATGCAGGTGGAACAAGGAATGGATGCAAATCAAACACGTTCTCTGTCTCAGGCTTTGCCCAGATTAATTCGCTATGGAGCCAGTTTGCTGCCTGCAGTTTTGATTTTCATCGGTGCAATGTTGCTGGGCAGTGCCTTACTGCCTATTTTGGGTCATTATGTTCACTCTTTAACTGCCTACGATGCTTCTTCTGATCTGGTTGCTCCTGTTCCGCCCGATCGGATCTTGGATGTGACGCCGCTGGTGGTAGCTCAAACGATTTTACCCGACGAAGATAAAGCTTCTGTAGCTCAACACAGAGGCCCAGTCATAGTAGATGCCCAGCTTGATTACACCAATCTATCGAATTGGTTTGAGGATCAATTGGTGACTGATTTGGTGAATCGTACTAGTTTGCTTTCGAATCAAACGGGTGAGTATACGATTGAAATTCCCAAGTTAAATATCTATAACGCACGAGTAAAAATTGGCGGAGTAAATTTGGATGAAAGCTTGATTCAATATCCGGGCACTTCGTTACCTGGCAAACCAGGAGCGCCAGTTATTTTTGGCCATTCATTGCTTCGACAGTTTTATAATCCCAAAGAAAGCAATCCTCGCCGATATAACTCCATTTTCAGCACCATCATGACGCTGGAAAAGGGAGACAAGATCTATTTAGAGTATGCTAATGTTCGTTATACTTACGTGGTGGAAGGTCATACTGAGGTTAAACCAACCGACACCTTTATCTTGTCTCAAGATTATGGCGTTAGACAACTCAAGCTCGTTACTTGTACGCCAGAGGGTACATACTTGCGGCGAGGCGTGGTGACGGCTCAACTAATTAGGGATGACTGAGACAGCAAGAAAATTTAGAATCTCTATGCAAAATAATATTTTAGCTATGGATTTTGGAACCAAAAGAATTGGGGTTGCTATTTCGTATGGATCGTTGGCTGAGCCACTGATGGTGATTGAGTACAATCAGCTGGATGAGGCCATTGCCCAGATTCAGGAACTTTGTGTAAAACATCAAATATCCCTGATTGTAATTGGTTTATCAGAAAGCCAAATGGCAGTTCAAACCAAACAGTTTGGTGAAAAAATTATCCACACTTGTCAGCTACCAGTTGATTATGTTGATGAAACACTTAGTTCCAAACAGGTGAGGAATATTTTCAAGGACAACAAAAAACATCTTAATGGGCCAATTGATCATTTATCTGCCTCAATTATTTTAGAAGAATGGCTTTTTGCTCACAACCAAGGCAAATAATTACCAGCACTTGGTTATTGCGCAAGCAAAAAGATTTGGGCAGAAATAAAACGAGGAATAAATAAAAATAAATAGCTAATTATCGGCCGAAGGAAACGTTTTCACCAACTCTACCCACCCTGAGCTTTTTAAACCAAAAGAGTGATACCAACGATGTGAGCGCAAGCGTGGATTTGAAAGAAGTCTGATCCCAACTAGCTTTTCCCCCGTGGCAATTTTTTCAGCCAACTGCATCAGTTTTGTACCGATTCCCTGATTTCGATAGTGATTTTCAATCACTAAGATCTCAATAATCAATTCTTGGCCACGTTCAAGTTTCGCCACACTCGTAAACAAACAACCGACTAGCTGTTGATTTACCCAAGCTGAAAAAGAAAGTCCTGGCATCATTTTTTCTTGACAAAAGCGATAGCTAGTTTCGATGAACCAAGATTCTCCAATTCTTGACCAAAAGCCTGGAAATGTAATTGACTAATTTGTTTTAAGTCAGTAATAACAGCTGGTTTTTAATGTCAACCAAGAGTTCTTGCAACATTCAAAGCAATAATTAGCTATTGTTATTCTTGTAACTTAAGGTTGAGTCGAAATAATACATTTTTTTAACAAATAAAATCGTGATTTGGAGAATGTGTTACACTAATTATCCATCAATCATTATGAAAAAACTACCCATCTTTTCTAATCGCTTACTTCAAAAAGTGCTGTTTGTGGTAATTGTGTTGATAGCAATCATTGGCTTGTTGGTGGCAGGCTATCTATATTCAAGTCTTCAGCCAGCCAAGATTAATGACCAACAATTAGTCAAATTTGTAATTCCAAAGGGGCAATCGGTGGCGGAAGTAACCAGTCGTTTACAAGCTGCTGGATTAATAAAAAATGCCTGGATTGCTCGTTATTATTATCAGTTTTTCTCAGATAAATACAATTTGCAGGCAGGTAGTTTTGAGTTGGCCGCTTCCATGAAACCACAGCAAATTTTTGAAATCTTGAGTGATGGAGCTGATGATGTCTGGATTACTTTTCCCGAGGGTTTACGTCGTGAGGAAATTGCGGAAGGTTTAGGCGAATATCAACTTCCCAACTATGACTCTGATCAATTTCTGTTACAAACTGCTGGTATGGAAGGCCGGCTTTTCCCAGATACTTATCTGGTACCCAAAGAAATCTCTACTCAAGCCTTAATTACTCTAATGAACAACACCTTTGAAAAAAAATTTGCCACTCTTGAAAGTAGAGCCAGTCAGTCGCGTTTTTCTCCAGAAGAGTTGGTAGTGATTGCCTCTTTGCTTGAAAGAGAAGCACGGGGTTTAGAGCAAATGAGACAAGTGGCAGGAGTACTTTATCGGCGTTTGGAAATTGGTATGCCTCTTCAAGTTGATGCTTCTCTTCAATATGCTAAGGGCTACGATCAAATTTCGGGCAGTTGGTGGTCTGCTCCTCTGGCTGCTGACAAACAACTTGATTCGAAATACAACACCTATCTCAATCCGGGATTGCCGCCTGCTCCTATTTGTAATCCGGGGTTAGAGGCACTGACGGCGGCTGTTGACCCTTCTTTTTCTGATAATCTGTATTACATTCATGACTTGACCGGTCAAATTCATTTTGCCCGCACTTTGCAAGAACACAACCAAAATGTAAACACTTACTTGCAATGATTCTCCGAATGTGATAAAATCAGCGTTTATGCGCGAAGAGGCCTGAGAAAGCCAGATATGGTGTGGCTTTTTTTTGTCGTCTTTACGCCTGTTTTTAAGCTAGCTTGAGCCTGAAATTGATAACCCGCCACTTTAGTTACCAAGGTCAGTAATATGAACAAGAGACTATTTGTTTTAGTCTCTGTTTTTATTTTTCTTAAGCCAATCTGATACCAACCAGCAACAAGGAGTCTTCATGTCAAACTCTCAGCGTCGATACTTGGGCATCAAACACAATGTATTGCCCGAACTTGATCTGATAGATCTTCAACAAGATAGTTATCAAGAATTTTTAGATCAAGGAATTAAAGAAGCGCTTGAGCAAGTGAATGCAGGCAAAGGAATTGAAGACTACACAGGCAAAAACTGGTTATTGAAATTTGGTCAACACCGTTTGGGTGAGCCCAAGCGTACCCCAGCAGAGGCCAAAGAAAAAAATCTATCTTACGATATTCCTCTTTACGTTGAGGCTACTTTAGTCAATAAAAAAACTGGTGAGCGTCGTACTCAAGATGTTTTTTTGGGAGATTTACCCAAAATGACTCCTGTAGGTACCTTCATTATCAATGGTATTGAAAGAGGCATTGTGACTCAACTGGTAAGAGCTCCAGGAGTCTCTTTTGCTGGTGAAAAGCACCAGGCAACTGGAGAAGTTTACTACTCAGCGGAATTACGCCCTCTTCGAGGCTCATGGATTGAGTTCATTGTGGGGCGACGAAATTTATTATCAGTCAAGATTGATCGACGTCGCAAGATGTCAGCAACTGTTCTGCTTCGAGCTCTGGGAATTGAATCAGATCAAGAAATTCTTGATCTTTATCAAGATATAATTGGTCAGGATGAGTACAGTTTGTTGCAAAACACTCTAGAAAAAGATACCGTTCACACCAAAGAAGAAGCTTTAATTGAGATTTATGAAAAATTGAGACCTGGTGAGCCAGCTACTGTTGAAACTGCTCGAGAGTATTTTAAGACCCATTTTTTTGATGAGCGCCGATTCAATCTGGGTTTAGTTGGTCGCTATAAGATCAACCGTCGTCTTAAGATCAGTGTTGATGAGCAACACACGGTTTTAGATAAACAGGATATTGTTGCCACAATTCGATACTTAATCGAGTTGCAAAATGGTCGAGGCAAAGTTGATGACATTGATCACTTGAGTAATCGTCGAGTTCGCTGTGTAGGAGAGTTGGTAAAAGACACCGCTTTTAGAATTGGCTTGATTCGTTTAGAGAGATCTATCAGAGAAAAAATGTCTCTCACTAAAACCGACTCGAGTCTGACTCCAGCGGCTTTGGTCAATGCTCGACCACTGATTGCTACCGTCTCTCAATTTTTCAGAAGAAACCGATTGTCTGCCATTCTTGATCAAACCAATCCCTTGGCAGAGGTTGACAACTTGAGACGCTTATCAGTGTTGGGATCGGGTGGAGTGACTCGTGAGAGAGCTTCCTTCTCTATGCGTGATATCAACGCTTCGCAATATTCCAGAATCTGTCCAGTGCGTTCTCCTGAAGGACAAAATATTGGGTTGGTGACTTATTTAGCGCTTTACTCGAGAGTAAATAAATATGGTTTTCTCGAGGCTCCTTATTACCGAGTGGTTGAGGAGAAAAACAAAATGAAGGTGACCGATGAGATTGTTTATATGGCAGCTGATGAAGAGGAGGAGTACAAAATTACTCACGCAGGTGTGAATGTTGATGCTCAAGGATATATTTCTCAAGATTGGGTTCCTTTCCGTTTCCAAAATCAATTTGTTGAAGGTCCAGTAAATCAAGTTCAGTTTATTGATGTAGTTTCGCGTCAGGTGGTTGGAACAAGCGCTTCGCTTATTCCATTTTTGGCAAATGATGAAGCCAACCGTGCCCTGATGGGGAGTCACATGCAATGTCAAGCCGTGCCTTTGGTTAAAGCCGAGGCTCCTGTGGTTGGTACTGGTATGGAAGAGGCCGTTTCAAGTGCCATGAACCGTACCATCTATGCTCTTCATTCAGGCGAGGTTATATATGTCGATGGCCAAAGATTGGAAATCAAGTTGAACAAATCTGATCTCAAACAAGCGCAAAAAATGCACGCTTCAGCGCAAATTGAGAATGTG
>DAOLOF010000026.1:0-5973 GCA_035416965.1 Candidatus Woesebacteria bacterium | reverse complement strand
ACTGTCATATCAAGAACCTCTGCAATGTTCTTTCCTTTGTACTTAACCTCAAGGGTTTCCCTGTTATATCTCTTTCCCTTACATACCTCACAGGGAATATACACATCGGATAAAAACTGCATTTCAATCTTTAATTGGCCGTCGCCTTTACATGTTTCACAGCGTCCCCCTTTAACATTAAAACTAAACCGACTAGATTTATAACCTCGAATCTTGGCTTCTTTCGTGTTGGCCATTAACTCACGAATCAGATCAAATACCTTAGTATAAGTTGCGGGGTTTGATCGGGGTGTTTTACCAATTGGTGATTGATCGATAAGTTTAACGCTTTTGATCAATTGAGGAATCTCAATCGAGGTTAGCTCTCCTGGTTTTTCCTGACTTTGTCTTCCTAGTTGTTTTAACAGATGATAATAAAGGGTATCATGCATCAGAGTCGATTTTCCAGATCCAGACACGCCAGTGATACAAACTAGCTTGTTTAACGGAATGCTGAGATCAACATTCTTAAGATTGTGGTGACTAGCACCCTTAATATTGATTGATTCATTTATAAGTCGTCTTGAAGAAACTGATTGCAACTGTCTCGTTACAGCTTTTCTTCCTGAGAGATACTCACCAGTCAGAGTATTTGACTGTTTGATCTTTGTTGGTGATCCTTGAGCAACTATCTCCCCTCCCCGATTACCAGCGGCAGGACCAAACTCGACAATTTCATCAGCGGCTATGATTACATCCCGATCATGTTCGACCACGACTACGCTATTTCCTTTGTCTCGAAGTTCCTTGAGAGTAGCGATCAGGCGGTGGTTATCGCGCTGATGTAAGCCAATGGTTGGCTCGTCCAAGATGTAGAGCACTCCAGTGAGTCCGGTACCTATTTGCGAAGCCAGTCTGATTCGTTGAGCCTCCCCTCCCGCCAGCGAACCCGCTTCTCTGGCCAATGTGAGATAATTGAGACCTACCGAGTTGAGAAATTCCAGCCGAGTGGAAATCTCCTTGATGATGGGGGCGGCAATGACGGCTTCTTTTTCATTTAAGATCTTTGAAGATTTTAGTTGATTGATCCAGGGTAATGTTTCATTAATAGTTAATTGACATACTTGGGCAATATTGAGTTGATCAATGGTGACCGATAAAGCTTTGGGCTGAAGACGATCGCCTTGACATTGAGGGCAGATACTTTTCTTTTGATATTTTTCAATTTCGTGACGAATAAAATCGCTGACGGTATCATCAAAGCGGCGTTCAAGATTAGTAATTAAACCCTCCCATTCTTTTTGGATAGCGACCACTTTGCCAAACCGATTAGGGCCGGTAACATCATAAATTCGATTGGTGCCGCGCAAGAGTGCTTCTTGAATTGATTGAGGGAAATCACACCAAGAAGTTTTGCGAAAAGCTTCGGCTGGATCGATGGCATCTGAGAGCTGAGAAGAAATAAGTTTCAGTTCAGTTTCAAGTACGCTAGCGACAATTCGAGAAAACCAACCATCACTGCTCAATGCTCTTGCAAAAGGAATAATAGCTCCCTCACTGAGAGTTAATTCTGGGGCAATCATCTTTTCCGGGTCGATCTCTAAAATTGAACCCAAGCCATGGCAGTGTTCGCAAGCTCCCAAAGGAGAGTTGAACGAAAATACAATTGGTTCGAGCTCACTCATTGAGATACCGCAGTGACTGCAAGCCAACTTTTCACTAAACAAAAAATCTTGATATTCAGATGGATTCTCAGGAAAGTTGAGAGAATTATCTAGAATAAAAGAAATAATCACCAAACCATCGGCCAGCTTGAGAGACTGCTCGATTGATTGAGTCAGCCTAGAACCTATTGTTTGTCGTTCCTGAGGATTATCTAGTTGTTGAGAAGAGATGCTTAGCCGGTCGATCACTACATCAATGTCATGAGAGTTCGTTTTAATCAGAGTAAGATCGGTATCAAGAGAATAGATTTGGTGATCGATTCTGGTACGGGTATATCCTTGTTGGCGAAGATTACTAAACAACTCATTAAACTGACCTTTACGATGCTGAACTACTGGAGAGAGAATCATCAACCTAGTAAGTCCTTTTCCAGTTTGAGCAAGGGTCTGTTCAATCTGAAGAAATGTTTGAGATACAATTTGGTCGAGACTTTGAGTGGAGATTTCTCGACCGCACTGATGACAATGAGGATGGCCTACTCTGGCAAAAAGCAACCGGAGATAATCATAAATTTCGGTGATGGTGCCTACAGTAGAACGGGGATTATGAGAGGTGGTTTTTTGATCGATCGAAATTGAGGGCGACAAACCCTCAATTTGATCCACTTGCGGTTTGTCCATCACTCCCAAAAATTGACGCGCATATGAACTCAACGATTCTACATAGCGTCGCTGACCTTCTGCGTAGAGAGTGTCAAAAGCCAGAGTGGATTTTCCGCTTCCAGACAATCCAGAAAACACTACTAGCTTGTTTTTGGGAATAGCCAGATTGATATTTTTGAGATTATTCTGTTTGGCTCCTTGGATGATGATGTGAGTCAAAGGAGAAATGAATTGATTAGTTTTGGTCATTTTGAAAACAAAAAAGACACTATCTGACGAATATATTTGATCAAACCTATCGAAATTTCAGGGATACCATTATACGCTAATAATGAACATTTTTGTACCATGAAGACGCAAAAATTAAATTGAAGGAGTGAGCTTTGACGGCTTCAATCTCTGTACAAGATTTCTTTCTTCATTCTCTCTTTAATGTTCAGCTTGTTATTGTTAATAAATGTATTCAGAAAGAAAAAAAACGCATTCTTTTTCTAAAAAATGTCAGATAGGATTAATATCCTTAAGATCTCTTTTGAGTGTGTTGCCAAGATGGGGATTCTCTGTTATACAGATGATGTGGGAAATTACCAATTAATAAGTATTATTATTCTTCAGATTTAGGTCAAATAATTTCATCCATTCTAATGATTTTATTAGGGTGAGTGACATTTTTGGTTTTGAAAATGATCCATATATGCCAAATACACTCAATTTTGATTTAATCAACAACTTATTTGCTCATAATCTTGACATTCAACGAGTCCAAGATCAGTTGCAAACAGGGGCTGAAGGCTTGTCCAAAGAAGAAGCTGATAAAAGACTACTAGATTTTGGACCAAATAAACTTGACAAGAAAAAGGGTGTCTCTGCATTAGCACTATTTATTGGTCAATTTAATGATTTTTTAGTTTGGATTCTCTTGGCTGCAGGTGCCTTTTCCTATTTGATTGGCGAAAAAATCGATGCTATTGCCATTTTTTCTATTGTATTAATCAATGGTATTTTGGGATTTCTCCAGGAGTATAAAGCTGAACAATCCATGGAAGCATTAAAAAATATCGAGACTTTAGAAGCAAGAGTGATCAGAGATGGTGTAGAACAAACTATTGAAGCAGAAAAGCTGGTTCCTGGCGACATGGTAGTGCTCTATGAAGGGGAAAAAGTGCCAGCAGATGCCAGACTGTGCGAAGCTTATGCTCTTGATGTAGATGAGTCAATGTTAACTGGAGAATCTTTGCCAGTTTCAAAGAATATAACCACTTTAGAAAAAAATCTCGCTTTGGGTGATAAAAAGAATATGGTTTTTTCTGGCTGCATGATTACAAAAGGAAGAGGCAGGGCGGTGGTAGTGATGACAGGCATGAGAACGGAGCTGGGGAAAATTGCCCAAGATATTCATGAAGCTCCAGAAATAGAAACACCTTTGCAAAAAGCTCTTGAAAAACTTGGGAAAACTCTCGGCATTATCTGTTTGGGCGTTGCCATTCCAGGCTTGTTGATTGGTTTAATTGCTGGCAGAGATTGGCTGGAGATGGTAATGATGGCAATTTCTTTGGCAGTCTCGGCAATTCCGGAGGGATTGCCGATTGTGGTGACCATTGCTTTAGCTCTTGGAATTAGACGAATGGTGAAGATTAATGTTTTGGTTCGCAAACTCACCACTGCCGAGTCATTGGGTGGTACGGATGTGATTTGTAGTGACAAAACTGGGACAATCACACACAACCAAATGACGGTCAATTATATTTACATAATTAATGGTGGGTTTTGCACTATCTCTGGCAATGGTTATTCTACCGACGGAGAAATAAATTTTGATGAAGAACAAAATAAACAATTTGGTTTAAAGGTTGATGACTGCCGAGTTGATTTGCTGAATAATATTTTGAAGGCGGCCGTACTGTGTTCTGATGCCACACTAGATTTTGGTGATCCTACCGAAAGAGCGTTGGTAGTGGCATTGCGTAAGAGTGATGGAACTGAAGAACAGCTCAGAATGGAAAACAAGCGAGTTGATGAAGTGCCTTTTGATTCGGCTACGAAATATATGGCAGTGGCAGTCGAAAATGGGAGCAAAAAAAGAGCAATAGTCAAAGGTGCTCCTGAAATAATTATTGAGATGTGTGGTTTGACTGATGATCAAAAGAAGCACATTAATCACATGAATGATGAAATGTCAGAAAAGGGTCTGCGAGTATTGGCGGTAGCTGAAAAGATGATTGAGAAAAATTCAGAAATGAAGACGCTGAAGAACTACAGATTGCTGGGATTGATGGGAATGTATGATCCTCCAAGAGAAGAAGTGGCAAATTCCATAAAAGTGTGTCAAAGAGCGGGAGTTAGAGTGTTGATGATTACTGGTGATCACAAAAAAACCGCTGAGTCGATAGCCAAAAAAATAGGTCTTAAAACCAGCAAGGTGATTACTGGAGTTGAAATTGATCAAATGAGTGACAGTCAGTTTCTTAAAGAGATTCAAACTGTTAATGTCTTTGCGCGTGTTTCACCTCCTCACAAAGTTAAGATTTTGACCACTTTGCAAAAGATGGGACATCAGGTTGCTATGACTGGGGATGGAGTGAATGATGCCCCAGCAATTAAACGTGCCGATGTGGGTATTGCTGTTGGTTCTGGCACTGATTTAACCAAAAGTATTTCCGACATGATCATCTTGGATGATGATTTTTCTACAATCACTAAAGGAATAAAGGAAGGGCGTCGAATATTCTTTAATATTAAAAAATTTGTACGATACTTACTTTCTGCCAACTTTGATGAAGTTGCTGAAGTCTTTACAAGTATTTTATTTGGCTTGCCACTGTCATATCTGCCATTACAAATTCTGTGGCTCAATTTGGCGACCGATTCTCTGCCCGCTTTAGCCTTAATTTACGATGTCGCTGATAGCTCAATTATGGATCGAAAACCATATCGACCCAAAGAAGAGATCATGAAAGGAGTCCTCCCCTTCTCGCTTTTGGCTGCCTCAATTGCCTACATTTTCAATTTTGGTTTATTTTTGAGCTCAATTTATCTGAGACAGTTGCCGGTTAATTACGCCAGAACCTTATCGTTTACAGCTACAGTTTTATTTGAATTTTTCTTGGTCTTTGCTATTCGGTCTGAAAAGAGCGCTTCAAAGGTGGGCTTCTTTTCTAACAAGTTGATCTGGTTGGCGGTTTTATTGGGAGTTGGTGGTCAATTGCTGACAGTTTATACTCCCATTGGTAATGAAATATTCAAAACCTTGCCAATCAAAATCGCTGATTGGCCATATGTTCTGATGTGCGCCTCATCTGGTTTTGTGGTTTTAGAATGCTTAAAAACAATTAAAAGCAAAGTGCCTGCTCTAGGGAAATATATTCCAATCAACTAGAGATTGGAATTATGTTTTGAGATTACTTTTTTGATAAATAATCAAAAAAAATTAAACTAGCTTTTTAATTGCGTCTCTTAAAATGACCGCCAGTTCGAAGTTCATTTCTTTGGCTGCTTGTTGCATTTTTTTGGTCAGTTGAGTTGTGAGTTGGTTTTTGGCTTGTGGAGTGAGAGCCTCTGGGTCAATCTTTGATAGATCAATCTGTTTGGAAGAGCTTAATTGAATGACGGATGAGGAGTTTGGAGAAAGGAATTGAGTTTGGTCCTTTTCTCGTTTTAAAAGCTTTTC
>DAOLOF010000025.1:5739-6161 GCA_035416965.1 Candidatus Woesebacteria bacterium | reverse complement strand
TGAATGATGCTGATGTTGATGGTGAACACATTACCACTTTGGGTTTGACTTTTTTCTATCGACATCTGCCAGCAGTTATTGAGCAGGGACATCTTTACGTAGCCATGCCGCCTCTTTACAAAGTGACCTGTGGTAAAAATTTTGAGCAATATGCTTACACCGATGAAGAAAAGGAAGAAATCGTAGCTCAACTCAAGAAAAAGAATCCCAACGGAGTCATCGATCTTCAGCGCTATAAAGGTTTAGGCGAAATGAATCCCGAGCAGTTGTGGCAAACAACCATGAATCCCGAAACTCGAATCTTAAAAAAGATCACTGTCGATGATGCACAAAAAGCTGATCAAACTTTTGATACTTTAATGGGCGACAAGGTGCCACCACGCAAAAAGTTCATTCAGACCAGAGCCCAACTCGCTGAACTG
>DAOLOF010000025.1:0-5729 GCA_035416965.1 Candidatus Woesebacteria bacterium | reverse complement strand
GGATGTTTAAAAAGGAATCTGTAGTTATTTACTAACACTGATTACTTAACCAATTATTGAAAAAATACATAACCAACAAAAATATGCCAACTACCTATATTATTGGTCATCAAAAACCAGATACTGACAGTGTTGTGGCTGCTATGGCTTTGGAGTATTTGTATAAAAAAGCGACATGCTTCGACTATGCACATCCTAAGGCAGTCATTGCTGATCCTGTTAACAGTGAAACCAAGTACCTTTTGGATCGCTTTGGTGTGAAAGCCCCACAGATATTACGTGCTTCTGATGTCAAACCAGATGATCAATTCGTCTTAGTTGATCACAATGAAACCACTCAACGCCACAGCGCCATTACTGATGATCAAGTAGTGGAAATCGTTGATCATCACAAGGCCAACCTCAACTTCGGCAAACCCATTTATCTCACTTTTAAAACCTGGGGATCTTCTTGCACCATTGTTAATTATGTGATGCAACAATGCTCTGTTCAGCCAGACACCACTCTGGCAGGACTGATGTTAGCGGCCATTCTTTCTGACACCGTTGGTCTAAAATCACCAACCAGCACCAAACATGATCGAGATGCGGTTACTCGGTTGGCTCAATTAGCATCAATCAAGGATCTGGATGGTTTTACCCTCGAAATCTTTAAGGCCAAATCAGACATTTCCAGATTATCTGCAGAGCAAATAGTCAAAAATGACTATAAGATTTTTGAATTTGCCAAACCCACTTATATCGGGCAGATTGAGACGGTAGAACAGCAACTTTTGCTTGACCAAAAAAAAGATGAGCTTATCACAGCCATGAAGATAGTCAAAAAAGAAATGGGTGTTGAGTACCTATTTTTAGCTGTGACAGATATTTTGCAAATAAATACTAAATTACTTATTTTGGACAAAGATGAAGCTTTAATTGCTCAAAAAGCATTTGGAGGTCGAGTTGTCGACTCGGTCTTGGACATCGGCGCCAAACTTAGCCGCAAGAAGGAAATCGCTCCAGCTATTGAGACGGCTGTTGCTTCGTGTTAATTCGGTTGGCAGTTATACATCACAACACTTATGGCAGATCAACAAGAACCCATCGAGCAAAATTTCTCATCATCAATTCCAGATTCTTCAACACCTAATGAATCTATGGTCAATGACAACCACAATGGGGCAACTCAGTTGATTGGTAAAATCACTGATACCGATTACGGCAGAGTGAAACACACCTCAATCGTAGGCGAGATGGAGAAATCGTATCTTGATTACGCCATGAGTGTTATTGTATCTCGAGCGCTACCCGATGTCAGAGATGGAATGAAACCTGTTCAGCGACGCATCTTGTTCTCCATGTACAAAAGTGGCATTCATTATAATTCTGGATACAAAAAATCAGCCAGAATTGTTGGAGATGTCTTGGGTAAATATCATCCTCATGGTGATAGCTCTGTTTACATGGCGCTGGTACGGCTAGCTCAAGATTTTAATTTGCGCTACCCTCTTGTTGACGGACAGGGCAACTTTGGCTCCATTGATGGTGATAGTCCAGCGGCCATGCGTTATACCGAAGCTCGTTTGGCCAAAATTTCTCAAGAGGTATTACTCGATATCAATAAAAACACCGTTCCTTTTTCTGATAACTTTGACGGCTCTTTACAAGAGCCAACAGTTCTTCCGGGCAAGTTGCCTAATTTATTACTGATGGGAGCAGAGGGTATTGCTGTCGGTATGGCCACCAAGATTCCTCCTCATAATCTCAAAGAATTGTGCGAGGCCATCATCGAGATGATTAACAAAGGAGAATCGGTTATCGATCAAGAGCAGGAAGCTCTTAACAAACAACTTGACACCCAGTTGGAGCCAGCAGCCTTAAGCCAGTTCATCAACCAGCTGTTAGCAGTTTCTCCCTCCAGCATTGCTGGCCAGTTTGGTAGCACCATCACCATCGACGACATTATGGAATATATTCAGGGTCCGGATTTTCCCACCGGAGGTATAATTTATGATTTTAAGGAAATCAAAGAAGCCTACCAAAGAGGTAGAGGGCGCGTGTTGATTAGAGCCAAAACCGAGATTGTAGAGAATGACAAAACATTTGAGATCATCATTAGCGAAATTCCTTATCAAGTCAATAAAGCACGCCTTATTGAGCAAATTGCTGATTTAGTCAAAAATGGCCGCATCGAGGGCATTCGTAATATTCGAGATGACTCTGATCGCCAAGGCTTGCAAATTTCAATTGAACTCAAGAAGGGATCACGACCCAAAGTGGTACTTAACAAGTTATTTAAGTTTTCTCAGTTACAGGCCAGTTACTCCATGAATATGGTAGCTCTTAACAGTGATGGCACACCACAACTCATGAACATTAAGCAGATTTTGGGTGAGTATGTTCGCCATCGCCAATTGATAGTGGTTAAGCGCAGTCTATTTGATTTGGTGGAAGCTAGAGACAGAGCCCACATTTTAGAAGGCTTGTTAATCGCTCTAAAAAATTTGGATGAAGTCATCAAAACCATTCGCAACTCGGCTGATACTCCTACCGCCCATGACCAATTAATGGCCAAATTTGGTTTGTCCGATCCTCAGTCAACTGCAATTCTGGAGATGCAGTTGAAACGCTTGGCAGCTCTGGAAAGACAAAAGATAGAAGATGAGTATAATGCCATCAAAGAGTTGATGATTAAGCTAGCCAAACTACTCACTCATCCCAAACAAATTCTCAAAGAAATTGTCAACGAACTCCAAGATCTCATTGCCAATTATGCTGATAAACGTCGCACTACTTTAGTTAAAGGCAAGATTGGGGAATTCAGTGAGATTGATTTGGTGCCCAACCAACCGGTGGTTATTGCCCTCACCAAACAAAATTACCTCAAGCGTTTAGCTCCCAAATCTTTTAAGTCTCAGGGCAGAGGCGGAAAAGGAGTCAAGCTCAACATGAAGGACGAGGATAGCATCGAGACTCTTCTCACATGTGAAACACATGATGGTTTGTTATTCTTTACCAATCAGGGTCGCGTATTTAAGTTGATGGCTTATGAAGTTCCTGAATCAACTCGAGTCGCCAGAGGCACCGCCGCCGTTAATCTTCTCAGTTTAAAACAAGATGAAAAAATTCAGTCAATTTTAGTCTTAAACGAAAAAGAAGATAAAGATAAGTTCATCGCCCTAGCTACTCGTCAGGGATTGGTGAAAAAAACTGCTGTAAAAAGATTCGATAATATTCGTTCTACCGGCATCATCGCTATCACCCTCAATGATCAAGATGAATTGGTCAGGGGTCAGGTTACTAACGGAAGTGATGAGCTCTTCTTGGCTACCTATTCCGGCAAATGTATTCGTTTTAGCGAAACTGAAGTTAAAGAATCCAGTCGAGACACAAAAGGAGTGCGAGGTATTAGTATTAAAAAAGGTGATTATTTGGTTGCATTTGAAAAAATTGGCGATGAAATTAAGAACGATAAAAATGCCGCCATCTTGCTAGTCACGCAAAAGGGAATGGGCAAGCGCACTCTGATTGAACAATATCCAATCCAAAAGAGATCGGGACTCGGAGTAAAAGTAGGGGACATTACCGCCAAAACAGGCAAAGTGGCCAGCATTCGGCTCATCACAAGCGAACACAAAGAGCTGGTTATCTCCACCGAACAAGGCCAAACTATAAAATTGGCTAATACTCGCAAAGCTTTACCCATTCTTACGCGACCAACCCAAGGGGTGATTCTCATGAAAATGCAACCTGATGATAAGGTTGCCACTACCGCCCTCACCAACGAGTTAGATTCTGAGGAAGACCGGGGGTAAATAGCTCAACCGCCGCAACTCTCGCCACTTGAGATTCTTTTTTGATTTAAGAGAGAGAAGGGGAGAGACTAAAAACCTTCTAACCAAATGGTTTCATCATTGTCCAGAATAGAAGAAACCACAAATCGACCATTTTTGGCTTTAATCAGCCACTCATCTTCAGCACGACAGTCCCTCTTGTAATTAAAATCAGCTCTAATACTCCGAAGTTGTCCAGTAGATGGCCCAAACGAAGCCGTTTGTTTTAAAAGCAAACTTTGCACAACTTCATCTTTGGTATAACAATAATCTGGATGAATCTCTCCGCATTCTGATTTAGAGTTTTTCCAAGATTGAGAACAAGATCCAGCCCCAGGCAAAATGCTGTTAGCCACTTCATCAAATGATTGATTGTTGAAAGAAAGCTCTTGAATTCTTCCAGAGTCTGATGAGATTGAGAACCATCAAAATTTACTACCAGCATCTTGTTGGTTCTAATCACTGCAAAGTACGTCAGATTGTAAATATTCCCGCTTAAGTCCTTAGAAAAAACCAGATAGCCCTGATGGTTGTTAGCACCAAACGCTTCAAAGGTACTCTCAGGATATCCTCCAATGTTTTGCAAAAACCAAGTGCGACGAGAACCACCCTGATAGTCATATAGAGTAAAAGCTAAATGTACTGAACTATCTGGAAGATCTACATAATAAGCAGTTTGGGGATTACTATCGTGTACAGTAGCCTTATCGGAAAAAGAAGCTCGAGCTCCAATTCCAGGAAGATCAGTTACTTTTGTAAAACCATAAGTTGCTGGAGAAATAACTTGAGGATTGAGTGATACTTTGGGCATTAAATCATCTTCATCATCATCCTCAAGATCACTTAATGTAGGTGTCGGAGAAACTGTTTCATTGTTTACAATTTTTTCTTCTGTTTTTAATTCTGGCGGTAACGGCTCTTTCTGATGATCTTTGCCAAGCCACAGCGCATAAATAACCCCAGCAAATAAAATTACACCAAGACATGTTAATACTCCCACCTTGAAAAATTTATGGTGCCAAATTTTTTTAGCATCATTCTGATTCAATGAATCTGCAGTTGAAGAAGTCTCAAGCAAGCTCTCTTGATCTGAAAAATCTACCTTTGTGGGGTTTTACATGCCTGGTTTTTTTCTTGATTGATAATAGAGCGGCATGTTTCTGTCAAGAATTTGTTTGAGAATTGTGGACTCAGCGGGGCTCGAACCCGCGACCTCTTACATGCCATGCAAGCGCTCTAGCCAACTGAGCTATGAGCCCAACAGAAACACAATTCTATCACAATGAGTCTAAATTGATAACCCGAGCAACAGTCTTTCTTTTGTTTAAAATATTTTTTCTAAAAACTTTTGCTAATTCTCGCCTAAGCTTTCATTTCCATCATGCAGAAGCTGGATCATCGTTAGACCCGGATTAGCCTGATCTAACTGTAGCGCAATGCTCTTAGCTTGTTCCACTTGGCCAGATCGATAATAAGCCAAGATTAAAACTTGCCATAAGCTCAAGTTGTTGGGAAGAAGCTGGAGACTAGCCTCACAAAACTCAATGGTTTGCTGATATTTTTTTTGACGGAGTAAAATCTTGGCATAGTTTTCATAAGCCAGGTAATATTGACCTCGATCAATTGCTTTCAAGTAACTTGCTTCAGCTCCCTCCAAATCACCCTCAAGTTCTAATACTCCTCCTAAGTTATTCCAGTTAGTCCACCAGTCAGGTGCCAACTCTATTGATCGCTCAAAATGACGTTTAGCTTGTTCATATTGACCATCTCTAAAGAGCGCCACGCCCAAGTTGTTTTGCAAATCAAAAGCATCTGGATTCTTCTTGATATCAGCCGCATACAACACTCGACCCGACTGCCACTGATGAGCCCGTCGCCAAGACAACCAGCCCAGTGGCGGAAGCGCAACCATTA
>DAOLOF010000024.1:0-6185 GCA_035416965.1 Candidatus Woesebacteria bacterium | reverse complement strand
TTTGCCACTGGCTTTTTTAACAATAATTCTGCCTCATTTTTCAGGGACTACACCAGTCCCTTTGGATCAAAAATCACTTTTCCTGTAGTGAACATCGAGGTTGAGAGCTTAGTTCTGTTTTTCTGATCCTTAACAAAGGAGTGCTGCCACTCTGATTTTGGCTGAGCAATATACTCAATCATCAATCCTTTATGAAGGCAGTTGCCTCTTTGATAATAGGTTGCTTGGTCTGAGAGAACCAGCATCACATCGATATCCGATTGTGCTGATGGTGTGCCAGTGGCATAACTACCAGTTAATAAAGCTCCATCAAATTCTGGAACTTTGTGCCAGTCTTTTAGAAAAGCATCCATTGCTATTTGCCAATCAAACATATGTGGATAGATTGAATTGATATCTATGAATAAGTGTGTTCAAGGATGATGTTGGGATGAGCCGGGGATGGGAGTCGAACCCATGACCTGCGGTTTACGATACCGCCGCTCTAGCCAACTGAGCTATCCCGGCTATGACCTTGCTTATTTTATCAGCTTTTTCCTTTTAAGGATGCTGGAGAAGTAGCTTTGGTTTGGGTAAAGCAAATTAGAGTGATAAGCAGAACGATTGGCTCAAAAAAAGTAAGATTAAATTGAGCATGAATAAAGAGTCCTCCGAGAATTGCTATTTTTGTTAAGGCTTGATCTTTTGTAGCTTTTTTCAACTCCAAATAAGCAAACCTACCGATTAAATATAAGCCTGGTAAACCGCTGGCACTCAATAAAAATACAAGAATATTATCCGGAAAATGAGCGTGCACAATTGAAGATTGGTGTTGATTGATGGCAGGAGTAAAAAAACCTTGTCCAACCATTAGAGTCCACCAATTAAACTCAGAGAGAACCGATTGATTGGTTTCAATTCGGCTAACGATTGTTTCAGTTCTTGAAAGCTGTACTCCTAATCCACCTGGACGAGGTAAGACCAATAATATCAAACAAAAAGAAACAAGGGTAAATAGCAACGGTTTTTTAGCTGATTGCCAACTGAGTTGGTGTGTCTGGTAGAGCAAGTATGTTAGGACACCTACAAATACGAGGTATGAACTACGGGAATATGTTAGGGCTAAGCAAAAAGCATAAAGTAGACCAATCCACAAGCGAGATTGGCATTTTTTACTCGCAAAAAATAAAAACAAAAAACCAAGAGTAAGAATCATGCCATAAAAATTGGGATCCAGCATATTACCTGCCATGCGATAGTAATGGACATCCCAACCGCCTTCTCCCAAGAAACGCAGGTCAGGAATAAATAAATATTGAAAGATGCCGATGAAGATAATAAAACCAAACATCATGAAGGTGCCAGCCCGAACGACCGAAAAAGAGATCTTCTTGGCAATAAGTTGTTGATTTAGCATCAAACCAAATCCTAAATAGAGCCAAAAACGGAAATTATATAGCCATGGAATTAGTGTTACGCCAGACTTGATTTGATTCAGAATTAAACTCAGAACTGTCCAACTGATAAACCACAACAGATATCGCCATCTATGAAAAGAATTTTTGAGAAACTCTATTTTATGAGAAGTGACCAGTGTTGTCCAAAAAACAAAAATACCAATAAAAAAATCATGTCCGTAGATAGCAACTTGATTTGTTAACTGTAATCTCTGCAACTGTCCAAATCCCAATAAAAGCATGATGATTAATACTAACAAGGTAGGAAAATTTAGTAAGTTCTCCGTCGAGGATTCGATCTTGTTCTTGCTCATGACGGGCACTTTCTTTCTTTTTCTTTGAAAAATTGATGCCAGATTATCCAGATGAGCAAAGGCAGAACCAATAATCTTGAGTAAAACAACCCCATCACTGCTTCGGTAATTTCTTGAGTTCGTCCAAACCAGACTATCATAATAGTCATTGAGATTAGTGATAAAAGTAGGTGGAAGTTCATCCAGCGATACTGTTTAACGGCCAACATTAAGGTATAACAGACCATAAAAACGCTTTGAATAATGCCAGCTCCAATTAATGGTCGTATTAAAGGTATGGTTTCAGTCCAGTTGGGGCCCAATAAAAATGTAATAATGGATTCATGCCAAATATAGATTGGCGTACATATAGCTCCAGTTAATCCCAAAGTGAAAAAAAGTGTTTTCAAAAAAGCGCGACGCAATCGTTTTTGATCTAGCTGAAGTCTAGTATAAACAGGAATAGTTCCATAGTGAACAGACTTGGCTACTTCATAACTAATTTTGTGTGTTAGAGAGTAGGAGTTGTGATATAAGCCGAGAGCATAAGTTGAGGTTAAACTACCGATCAAAAAATCATCTAAGTTTTCTACTAAATAATGGAATAGAGAGTTCACGGTAAGTCCTTTGGCATTTCCAAATATTTCTTTTGCTCTACTTGGAATGTATTCAAAAATAGGTCTTTGTTTAAAGAGAAGAAAAGAGGCAAAAGTTTCGATTAAGGCGGCCACAATCATGGCAAATACCAAAGCATAGACATTTTTTAGTACCAGTCCCAACAACAAAGAAAGCAAAATTAAGGAAGCTTGAATTAAAAAACGATAAGCTACATCTTGAAGGAACTGCATTTTTTTGTGAAGAACCACCACATAAGGATTGATAAAACCTTTAATAATTGGGATAAGTGCCGCCAAGGAAATTAATGGCAATAATGTGGGTTCATGAAAATGCGAATTTACTCCTAGACCCAATAAAATCATTAAAATACCGATGATGAATCCACGGCCAATAGCTATGACCCAGGCGGTATTTAGAAAATACTCAACAGAGTGTTGTGACTGAATGATAGTTAAGTTAATTCCGGTTTGAGTGATAGCTTCACTGATACCCAAAGCAATAATAACCAGAGAAAACAATCCAAACTCAGATGGGCTCAGTACTCTGGCCAAAAAAAATGTTTTGATAATAGTTAACAAGTAGAGGAAAAGGTTGAGAACTGAGTCCCAAGAAAAACCAGTAATTACTTTATGTGAATAGCCCATGATGAACAAAATGATTGATATCCGACATGATAACCGAAAAGTTGTCGTTGAGTATAAGTTTCTTTTACCAAATTCAAGTGATATTATAAAACGAAATTAATTACTTCTGAAATTATGAGTAACTTTTTGCGTGTCATTTCTACTTTTATCTTAGACATATTTGAAACTTTAGTAATAGCCCTCTCTATATTTTTAGTGGTTTATCTTTTTTTGCTTCAACCCCATCAAGTAAACGGCAAATCAATGGTTCCCAACTTCGAAAGTGGAGATTACGTGCTTACTGACAAAATTTCTTATCGATTTGGTCATCCCAAAAGAGGTGATGTGATTGTTTTTCATGCTCCGATTTCTGCTAATTGTCCTCAGGGAACAGGTTGTGACTATATTAAAAGAGTGATTGCCACTCCAGGAGAATCAGTAGAGATTAAAAATGGAAAGATTTTTGTTAACTCGATACTTTTAGAAGAAAATTATTTGCCAGATTCGTTTGTGACGAATTCAGGAGATTTTACTCGCAATGGGCCAGTGGTGATGGGTGATAATGAGTATTTTGTGGTTGGAGACAATCGCTCCTACTCAAGTGACTCGCGGGCTTGGGGGCCGGTTGATAAAGAATTGATTGTGGGTAAAGCCTTTTTCCGATATTGGCCACCCGAATCAATGGGCCAGATAAAAAGTGCAACCTATTAATTGATTTTTTTGTTGATGATGATTCATGAAAAACGACTCGAATCAATTCAGGCATTAATCGCCAATTTCCCGGAATTGCAGATAACTATTGAGCCTATGTTTTCCTCTCTTACCTATTTTCGTGTGGGTGGTCCTGCTTTGGCTGCGGTTAAACTCGACTCAGTTGAACAAATGAAGGCAGTAATAGAATTTTTGAAAGAACACGATCTTGAATTTCTCATTTTAGGAGATGGCAGTAATGTCATTGCTCCAGACGAAGGGATAGCGAAAGTTATCCTTTTGCCTCGATTTAATCAAGTTGAGTTTCGCCCGTCAACAAAGCGCCCTAATACTGTTGAGGTTTTGGCTGAAGCAGGAATTACCTTATCAACATTGGTAAAAATGTCAGTTAAGCAAGGTTTATCGGGTCTAGAACCATTTATTGGAGTACCAGGACGACTAGGAGGCACTATCTTCAATAACTCTCATTTTGCTGGTCGACAAATTGGAGAGTACGTAAGTGAGGTAGAGATTTTGGATGATCGGCTGGAGCAAAAATGGCTCTCTGCAAGTGAGTGTCAATTTGAGTATGATCACACCCGTTTTCATAATACTCATGAGATTATTCTTTCTGTGAAACTACAGTTGGAACGTGGTGATGCTCAATCATCATTACAGCTGATGAAAAAACATCTTGAGTATCGGCAGAATACTCAGCCTTTAGGTCTGCCATCAAGTGGTTGTATCTTTAAAAATCCAAAAAATATCGATACTTTGTCACAAATGTTTCCTCAATTTGTAAATAAAAAAGAAATATCGGCGGGTTTTTTAATTGATCAAGCCGGATTAAAAGGTGCCAGAGTAGGAGGAATGGTAGTGAGCGACAAACACGCCGCCTTTATGATTAATACTGGCAACGCAACAGCCTCAGATCTTAAGAAACTTATTGAGTTGGTGAAGGTGCGGGTTTGTCAGCAGTTTCAAGTTAAGTTAGAAGAAGAGGTTTTTTGGCTTTCTTAAGTAAATTTTTACTAATCATATGATTGGCGCAAAGCTAGTCTAACTACAAACATTGATTAGTTCTGATAGAATGAGAGATAGTTTTTAACCCACAAATTAATTTAGACACATGAACTCATCCAAATTACAAAAAATTTTCGTTCAAGGCGGCACTCCATTAACCGGAGTGGTGAGGGTCGGCGGAGCAAAGAACGCTTCATACAAACTGATGATTGCAGCCATTGCTGGTGAAGCTAAAACCAGACTGCTCAATTTGCCTGGAATTGCTGATGTTAAGATGGTAGCCAATATTATTGGAGAGCTAGGTGGTCGCGTCTGGGAAGCCGGTCCTAAAACCATGTTTATTGATCCTTCGAGTGTCAAGTCATGGACAATTGATGGCCAATATGGATCAGTATCTCGAGCCTCTACTTTATTCGTTGGTCCGCTTTTGGCTAAATTTAAAAAGGCAGTTATTCCTTTGCCCGGAGGAGACAAGATTGGGAAAAGGCCTCTGGGCAGGCATTTGGATGGTTTGGAGAAACTTGGTGTGAAATGGAAACAGCAAGATGGATTTTTGCATTTGAGAGCGACCAATATGACGGGTACCAATTATCGCTTTGAGAAGAATACTCACACGGGTACGGAAACTCTTATCATGACTGCTGTGATGGCTAAAGGAAAAACAATTCTAGAAAATGCGGCAGTTGAGCCAGAGATTGATGACTTGATTGCTTTTTTGAATGAGATGGGTGCCAGAATTAGACGTCGGGCACATCGAGTTATTGAAATTGAAGGAGTTGCAAAATTAGGAGGCGCAATTCATAAAGTAATGCCCGATCGTAATGAAGCAGTAAGCTACGCTTGTGGTGCCATTGCCACCAAGGGTGACGTGGTGATCGAAAATGCTCGTCATCAAGACTTAACTGCATTTATTGAAAAGGTGGAGGAAGCTGGCGGAGGTTGTGAAATTGGTGATTATGGGGTGAGATTTTTTTATAAAGGTCAACTGCGGGCCACTGATGTGATGACGGAGATTCATCCAGGCTTTATGACCGATTGGCAACCACTGTGGGCAACTTTGGTTAGTCAGGCTAAGGGTACCAGCATTATCCATGAAACGGTTATGCAAAACCGATTTCAGTATATGCAAAATCTGATCGAGATGGGAGCAAAGATTGAGCCGTTTGAACCCGAGGTTTCTCATCCCGAGAAGTTGTATAATTTCGATTGGCAGGATCATTTGCCGACCGATATTCACGCTATTAAAATTACTGGTCCAACTAAGTTTAAAGGAGGTTCTTTTGCTGTTCATGATCTGAGAGCTGGCGCAACCATTTTGTTGGCCGCAATTAGCGGCACGGGTGTTACTACGCTTACAAATGTAGACCAAATAGATCGAGGCTATGAGGAGATTGATGATAAATTAAGATCACTTGGTGCAAAAATCAAGCGTTGTTAATTTAATAAGCAGAAATTAATTATTTAGATTGATTGAAATTTGGGATCTATTATATTTATTTCTA
>DAOLOF010000023.1:0-6429 GCA_035416965.1 Candidatus Woesebacteria bacterium | reverse complement strand
CTATGAAGTTTGCTTTACAACTTGAGCATTTCAAGAACTTAATAGGGAAGCTTAATGCCCACTACCAGTTGATGTTGCTCAAAGGCTTTTTTCACCTCAAGCTGCTGTTTGAGGTCTATTCCGGATGGTTCAAGATGATCGGGTCGGCTGGCCTCGACCACATAATCACCCTTACCTAAAAACAGCCGGAATCGGCCTTCTTGATCGCTCACTGTTGCGCGGACCAAATTGGTATCTATTGTAGTTAGCCTGGGTTGATCTGATGACCCTGTTTGATTAGCTGAGTTTATATCTTTCTCTTCCTGTTCAATGAAGCGCACTAGTACGTCTTGAACAGGTTGACCATCTTGATCAACTACTAGACCGGTTACATTCTGCCACCAAGGCGCTCCCCATCTAATTGAACCTGCCCAGACTAGAAATAGTGCAGTTGCAAATAGATTGAAAAATGATGGCCAAAAGGTGGTAATCATGAGGCTTATGATTAATTGTGGCCAAACTAGCCAATGTTCAAAACCAGCCAACTTTGATAAATTAAGCAAGCGTCGTGTGTTTTTTGACCAGTTTCTTTGGCAATATTCTTTCTTAGTGTGTGTTTTGGGGTCCAATTGATTTTGGATATTGGCGTCGTTATCAAGAGGGATCTGTAGCGACAGCTGATCCTTTTTCAGACTTAAAGTAATTAGATCAGCCTGATAATAATCTACATAATTTGGGTGTTGGCGCTTCAAACTGGCGGGGTAACGATAATCAGGATGAATTACTGCCAACTTGTAATTTTTGAGCGGCAACCGCCACGAAGGATACAGACCCAACCGATTGGTGAGCGTTGTTTGATAGTAAGGGGGATAGCCCTCGGGTTCTGACTGACTAATAGCCACTACTTTAGCAAAAGGTACACCCAACAGCTCTTTAGTTTGAGTGCGGTAGTAATCATTATCGAATGCCCACCCTTGATGGTGTGTCATGGGCACAATACCCAAGATTCGCCAACACTGACCAATCTTATACCAGCTCCAAGCTCCTTCCATGCGCCGTAACAACCAGACAGTGGCAATGATGAGCGGCGAAAACAGTATAAGGCTTGCCCACCAAGGGCCAATTTGGTTGATAAACATCAGAAACCAGGATTGCTGGGTAATTTTGAGTAGAGGAGTGGGGGTGAGAAACTGCCAAGCTTGATAAAGCATCTCTTTGGGCGGCAGATAGGGAATGTAGTGAGGGCCTTCAATGGGTGTTTGAATAGTTGGGCTGGGGATTATTCCGAGTGTTTCATCCTCTGGAGAAGTGGTTGGCGATAAGATAATGCCGGCTGGCGGCGAAGTGGCTGGACCAATGGGCAAAATAATGACTGCGCTTGGAATAATAAACTTAATTCCTTCCAAAACACTAACATGTCGAGCGGGATCAATAATTACAAAGTTGAGAGTAATAACTTGATCTCTGGGCAAAATGGGCAGAGTGTAAGTCCAGTTGCCTCGGGCATCGATCTCGGTCTCAATATACAAAGACTCTCTTCCGGGAATTAAGACAGTCAACTGAACAGTGCTCAAAGTCTCGCCTCTGGCAACAATCTGGGGTTGATTGGCATCTAATCGCAGTGGTTCGTCTGGCAAAGTGTTTGGATCTTGAGATGAGATGGATAGCTCTAGCTCTCCAAGTTTTGTCACGACAAAGTGAGGCGCTATTGAATCAACAAAAAAACTCCAAGTTGCTGAGTCGGTGGGCAGTCCTACTGCGTCAACAGCTACGATTTTCCAAGTATTTATTCCTTGCCCCAGATCAAATTTGATATCAAGATAATAATATCCCAGTTCTGAGTCATAACTTAACCGATAGAGTGGGAAACTGCCAATTTCTTCCAAGTTGTCCAATACCAGTTCACCATTGATGAAAAATTGATAATGAGACATCAGCACATTGTCGGTGGACTCATGCCAGACAAATTGGGGACGATTTGTGTTCACCATACTCCCGTCGGCTGGAGCAATTAAAACAGGCACTGACGGCGGCACAATATCGGGCATGGTGGCACTCACTCGCACCTCTTTGTCAACAGGTGGGGGGAGTGCTATAATGGGAGAAGCCAAAACATCGCCAAACAAAAAACCCAGACTAACTGTAATAATTGTACAAGTTGTCAAATTGGTAAATACTTTTGACCAGGGCCTAATAATGGTGGGGCGCCAGACAAACTGCCGATACAAGGGGGCGAGTGAAGCTAGAGTTTTGGTAATTAATCGCAACATGTTGAGCTCTCAATAAAAAAAGGCAACGAACCAGTCATTGCCTTTTTAGATTATCTAATTGAGTTGCGCGACTATCTTGACTGCTTCTTGGTAGTGTTAGCTTCATCATCAACACGATCCAACTTCATCTGTAATTCTTTGACTTTTTCTTGTTCAAGCTGATACTTTTTCTCAGCATGGCGCTTGATAGCCAAGATTATTACTACAATCAGCAGAGTGCCAATGATGATTGATAGAATGATTCTGATGGGAATGATCCAAAAGCTGGTGCTATCGACAATTACCTGACCAGTTTCGCCATAGCTGGCGGTCAGTTTGGCAGTATACAAACCAAAACCCCAGATTTTATCCCATTTGCCAGCATAATTGCGGCTGTTAAGAGGGAAAATATTTTGTGGATCAACCTCAATTGAGCCAGACTTGCGGCCCAGCATATTAAAGATATCAATACTGATGCGAGGACGGATGTGGATATCAGATTGATTGCGAATTAAGAATGAGTAGGGCACGGGGCCAAATTCCTGGAACTTCTTGAACTGAAACTCTCGCAAATTTGCTTGTTCGCTAATCTCACCCTCAACAATGACATAAAGCAAAGTGCCAATCCGCTGAGTCACGCCTGTTCCTGAACCGGTTTGTTCAGTTACATCAGTTTGATTAACTGGTTCATGGAGAATCATGGCATAATGACCACCGGGCATGGCATCCTCAGGCACTTCGATGACGACCGCCATCTCAGCGGTTTCCTTAGGTTGCAAGGTGTGTTGGTTGGGCACAATGGTGATCCATTTGGCCAAACTCCATCGGTTGGTAACAGTTTCCTGTACCGCAATTGGGGTACGACCATCTTCTTTGACAATAAAGTCTAGCGCATAAGTACTTAAGGTTACTGGCTGACTGGAGGCATTGCGCACTCTAACAGTTGTTTGGATAGTTTTTCCTGGAGCTACTCTCAGTTGTCCTTCATCACCGGCTCTGGGAGGCATTGCTACCAAGGACAAAGAGTCATTAGCTGAATCTACTTGAGCTGCTACTGGTTTAAAAAACCAGATGGAAACGATAAGCAAACCAAATAAAGCGAGAGGGAAAGCTATTTTTTTCATGGGCAGAGATAATGATGAGTATTACTGATAACGATTAAAAGGTAGCAGTTGCAGTATAGGTAATATAGTTGTAATAATTTCCAGCGGCAGTTAGGGCGTCAGGCACGATGCGATAGCATGCATAAACGCTGTGATCATTAGTTGGAGTAGTTGAGCTAAAGATTATTTCTGGTGCCTGAGAGTTTTCAGCATCGGCAAAATGGCGCGCGTCAAAACCAGCGCCGTAAGTAAACTCTGCACCAGACCCAACAATATTTTCAAGTGAAAAACCAAAACCAGTGCTGGCGACGTTAGTCCAGGCTTGTTCTGTGGCATGAGACATGCCAGCTACGTTGGCATCCCAGATACAAAGATGATGACCGCTGGCTGGATTAAGAGTATAAGCAGGAACTAAATCATTAGTACAAGTTCCGCCTTCGCGACCAAGTTGGTCGTTAGCTACGGCTGTTACCACAGCTCCGCTAAGTGCGTTGGTAGTGAACTTGAGTTTCTGAGCGGCGTCTTTGAAGACACCAGTTCCAATTTCACCAAAAGGAACGGTGCTGGCGGTGGTAGCCACAGAAGTGGTTTGACCACAACGGGTAGCACCAAGACTTTCTCCAGTAATTTCAAAAGTCAAGGAAGGTACAACGGTGGCGCTGACTCGGACGGCTTCTAAAGCACCAATCTTGACGGTAGTGGAGTCAACTACTTCATGCGCTGTATTGATATTTCTCACAAGAACGCTGTAAGTATCGGCTTGACCGGTATTGAGAGCGTCTCGTCGGACAGGATTGACCACACCGTCATTACCACCCGCCGTACCAATAGTCATCGTAATAGCTTGAGGGGCCGCTCCAGACACTGAGTAGGGACAGCGATAAACATGCCACTTTCCGCTGGGCAAATTTTCATATCCCGAATCAGCACTGGTTTTTCCGGAGACAGCTGTACCTGTGCCAAAAGTGTATCCTGTGCCAGTACAGGCTACGGTTGGGGCCACTGTTCCAAAATCAAAGTAACCCTGATCAGGAATGCCATCGGCATTGTTGTTGACAGGATCGGCAGGCAAGATCAATTCAATGCGGCTATTTGCTCCACCAGCTACAGAAGTGACGGTGGTGAAAGTGGCCACAAGATTACTTGTTTCTTTAAGATGAAAAGGTTCGTTGGTAGTAGCTATCGGGGCGTTAATGGTAATGGTGTTACTATCAACAATGCTGAGAATAGTTCTATCACCGGCGGTTGTTCCAGTGAAAGTGATTGTATCGGTGGCTTTTAGTGCGTCTGTAACGAGAGTATTAACATTGGTGTAATCAGTGATGGCACTATCAAGACCGACATCGATAACGGTGTTTGCTCCCGGAGTACCAGAAACCTGTCCTCTAAACGATAAACGCGAGTTGCTCATGGTGACCTTAACACTACTTAAGTTTGAAGCAGAGGTGTTTGAGGCTTTGACAACGCCAAACAAGGCAACCGTGGCCATTAATAGTAATAAAAGGCGAAAAATACGAGGAGAAAATTTTGTCATGGAGAGGGTAATAATAGTTAAAAATACCGATCTAACACAACAAACCATACCAAGAGGTATACTGGACATGTTGTATCAACTATTGTTAACAGCATTTTTTGCAAGTGCAAGAGTGAAATCAATATTGGATGAATATATTTTCCCTGATAGTCTACTAACGCATTTTCTTGATTAACTTTTTCCAAGAAAAGTGCATTAACCAAGCCGCTCCAGTCAATACCAGCAAGAAAAAAGGAAGGGCGACCACAGTTTGAGAAACTTCTTGGTTATTGAGTGTTACTTGAACATGATAAACACCGACCATAAAAGGTGGACGATGCCGGAATTGAGTAAAAAGCGTCTCCACTTTTTCTGGATCCAGTTCGCCGTCGGAGTCCAGATATTCTGGGGAAAAGAGAGTGCCTCTTACCAACCGACTGGATTGAGCTAAAACAAAATCAGGATAAAAAATGTATTCAGCAATCTTTTGGCGAAAAACATTTTGTATAGTCGCTCGACCTTGAATAAGATCAGCAGTACTGCCTTTATTTTCTGCCAATAATTCAAACTGAATGCCACTAAAACTATCGATCAGCTTGGGCAAGTGAAAAGATTTTAGCTCAATTTGCCCCTGATTGTCTGTCTTTTCTCCAATATAGACAATTAAGTTGCTGACAATGGTGCCAGAAACAGAACTGCGGCTTGCAGGAGAAAGATGATCAACTGGGGCTGAAACGTTTGGTAAAGTACGGGCGTTAATCAAGATGGCCAACGGATACTCTTTTTCAGGAGAAATCTCGCTAACATCGATTTGGAGAGTAATACTATGAGTGCGATTGGGAGCCAGTTCAAACGGTTCACCAAACTGAAGGTCGGGATTAGCGTTGCGATTAAAGATTTTTCCTGGTTGTAGCACAGGTTGGCCAGTTTTGCCGTCGGCCTTAAAGTCGGTGATATTAACCGATATTTCCACCGATTCTTGTCCATGATTCTTGATGACAAGTGTGTGTTTTAGGTAATCTGAAGGTTTAACTGCCACATAGGCTACCGGCGGATTCACCGAGAGAGCGAGAGAAGCATTGCTTGGCAGTACAATCTGATTTATATTTTCAGTTGCAGTCGATGTAGGTGTGACCTCTAGTGAAGGTTCTGACTCTTTTACATAATCACTTGATTGAACATCCTCAAACTGGTTTAGATTATCGTTTTGAGTTAACTGAGTAGTTTGAGTTGCAAAAGCTAGAGGTTGAGAAAAATGACAGCTGTGATTATTGACACTATTTAATAAGGTAAAACTCAAGGCCAAAAGTAACAATTTCTGGCCCATTGTTTTTTTACTGTCATTTATTGACAATCGTTGATTGCGAAAAGGAGTAGGGTAATTGGTTAAGCTAAACATTTTAATATTTAAATTTTTGCCATTGTTCAGTCAGTCGTGATCAATATTCTTCTTGTTTAAATATTTTTGGTTTGGCAGTTTTTGTGTTGTTTTGAGAAAATTGTTACAACTTTTTAATAACCAGGTACGGCAATAAATATTATGCCAGTTTCATAACTGCCAGCTGTCTGGTCTCCTGCCGCTCCA
>DAOLOF010000022.1:0-6438 GCA_035416965.1 Candidatus Woesebacteria bacterium | reverse complement strand
AGTTGTCAGCGATCAAGCCCTCGATGAAAAGACGAAACTTATAGCTAATAATATTGATAAACCAGCTCAAAATGCAGTTTTTGTATATGATTTGTCCACATTGAGAGCGTCTGCTTTTCAGCCTCATCAAACCGGTTTTGGAGTAGATCAAAATCAACTTAAACAGGCAATCAAAAACCAATTGGCTCAACTAATTCAACCTGAGACACTTTTAAGTGAAGCCCAAAACTCCTCCCAAGATCAGGAAACAACTAATATTGCTGTGCAAATGATTATTCAGCAAACAGAACCAGAAATTTCGCTAAAGGATACCAATAATCTAGGTATTAACGAACTCGTTGGTTTTGGGGAAAGTTATTACACTGGCTCTATATCTACTAGGTCTCACAACATCACCGTTGCCAGCGCAAAACTCAATTATGCTCTTGTTCCGCCTGGAGAAGAGTTTTCGTTTAATAAAACTGTTGGCCCTGTAACCACCGCCAGCGGCTTCAAAGATGCCTATGTAATTCGAAGTGGTCGCACTCTCCTGGAGTCCGGTGGAGGTGTGTGCCAAGTTAGTTCTACCATGTTTAGAGCCATGCTCGATGCTGGAGTTAACATTACTCTTCGTCTGCCGCATTCATATCGAGTCAGTTACTACGAACTGGAAAACAAGCCAGGCTTTGATGCCACAGTCTACACTGGCAATGTAGATCTGCGCTTTATCAATGACACCCCGGGATATCTGCTGGTTGTTGCTGATGCCGATCCAGACAGGGCTTATGCAACTGTCAGGATTTATGGCACCAGCGATGGCCGTCACGCTGAGATTGGCGGCTATAAGCAGTGGGGATACACCGCTCCACCTCCACCTCAAGACATTCCTGATCCCAATCTGGCCCCTGGCCAACGCAAACAAATAGAGAACGCTATTCCCGGTCTTAAGACAAGTTTCGACTGGACAGTCTTCGATCAAAGCGGCAATATCATTCACCAAAAAACCTTTACCTCCCACTATCATGCTTGGGGAGCAAAATTCTTAATAGGAATCTAACCTTAACAAGCTCGATTATTAACAAAAAGTAGGTACTCTGATTGAAAGAGACAAGCTGACGACAGAAGATGGGCTGGTGAGATAACAAGGTAATAATCGATCGTAAAAGAAGTGCCCAATGCCCTATTATTTTTTGTGTTCAATATTGAAGAAAGCAAAGCCCCTTTGAGGAATTCTTAAATATCCAGGCGCTCTGAGATTAAAGATTTCTTTGAACTCACTGCCGCTCATGGTGATGTCTCCTCGATTAGTATTAAAACGCACCTGAGTGGTTTGACCATTACTGCTATGACTAGATGAGACGCCACTAATGCTAGTTACAGCTCCACCAGAGTTGTTGGCTAAATCTCTTAGCTCATCCAGAGAGTAAGGATTGCCGCCGGCTCCGCCCACATTACACTCATTAATAGTAACAGGTTGAATTCGTTCGGTGTCTGCGCCGCGAGGATCGCGGCGCACTATCAGCGCATTAAGAATATCGGCCATCTCTCGTTCTGAGAGCCAGGGATGTGCCCGACCGCAGTTGGCTCCAGACGAAGTATAACCTGATCGATACCATGATTTGTAAAACCAAGGACTGCCCGCTTTCTGCTCCCAAGCCTGAGTAGTCCAGTTACTAGCGTCAAATCCACCCATCAAGTCCCACCCACTGGTATTAGAGTACCCCCCATGAGTGGAGGCATACTGCGTTGAAATTGGATTACCGCCACCGTCAACTAAAACCCAATGACGAGTTTCTCTAACTGCTTTCTCCCACTCTCCTCCTTTTGGTGAGTCTTTATAAACCTGGCAAGCCTCACTTGTGCAGATAGAGCTGGCACCATTATTGGTGTGCCTCACTGCAAAAGTACGAGCCGCTATCGCTTGAGCCTTGAGAGCGTTAATGTGCCACGAGGCTGGCATTTCATAGATTCCCATCAAGTAGCGATCCTCAAAACTAATTGTACCAACTCCTTGGACTGAGATATTATCCGCTACTGGGTAATCTTGTCTCAGCTGAGAACCTGGATAGTAAGCCTGCAAAATTTGTTCCACCGACTGTCCAGCATCCGCTCTGGCTTTGGCTCCATATTGACTCATACCATTTCGATGGGTATATCCTCCGAAACAAAAAACTGCAAAACTATTCCCCGGAGCCTGAGCCTTGTAGCCGATGGAAGCATTGAAATCGTCTGCTAGAGGCACCTCACCCACACTAGTAGTGAAGGTTCCAGAACGACTATCAATAATTGCTCTTTGTTTTGCTGAAAGTTCTGCAATTTGCGAACCCAGCTGTTGCTGATATTGTTTGGCCCCTGCGATTTCTTTTTCAAAAAATACTTTTTGTTCATCCAGTTGCTTTTGCAAACTAGCCAACTGAGTTTGTTTTTTCTCTAGTGTCAGCTTGTCCTGCTCAAGCTGAATAATATCTGTTGCAATTTGAGTAATTAAATTGGTATCTTGATCTTGAACTCGAGTGTTATATGTCATCTCGCGTGTTATCTTAACTAAATCCTGATGAGCGAACAGCACCGAGAGCGGATTGTATGAACGCATCCGTTTATATTGGATAACCACCCTCTCGTTAAGAATTGAATACTGCAAAGCCAATGAGTCTTCTCTTGTTGAAATGCTCTCAGCCAACTCAACTGCTTGTTTTTTGGCCTGAGTGATGCCTGATTGAGCATGAATAATTCGATTGTTCAGATCTTTAACACTTCTCTCTAAGTTCCCGGTGGCATCTTCACTCATCTTTTTGAGCTCTTCAAGCTCATCAATCTCGTGTTGAAGTTGATCGACTGGATCAGTGGCAAAGACTGGAGAAGAAAATAAGCTAGAACCAACAATCTGAAGAATAATTAACGTCTTTAATATTAATAAAAAAATTTGCCTGTTCTTCATAATCGTATTTAGCAACGAAGCCAAATTTCAAAATCACTTTTCTTCTTAACCTCTAATAAGCTATAATGCAGACAATAGTACTATGGTTGTCTTAAGTCGTGTTTTTATTATTCTTTTAATTCTTCATCACAATATTATCATAATCAAAAGCAAAATCTTATCTTAATGAAAAATCATTATCATATTGAATGTTTTCATCAGCCATTTTCTCTAGCTTTCAGAATATCAAAAAGTGTGTTTCTGTTTATTTGTACGTCTATTTTCTCTTTCTTTATTCTTGCTTTTGCCATCATTAAACCAACTCAAATTCAAGCTCTCGATGATCCCCTCACATGCCAGAATTTTATTGCCGAAGTTCAAAATAATGAGGTCTCAATTATTGCAACTGGATGTAATAATGACGGCACATACGTAATTGCAATACACGATTCAAGTGGCAAACATATTGGAGACAACACAATCATTATTAATTATGGTAATTCAAAAACTGTTAAATTCACTATAGATCAACCTGGAGAGTATGATGTTTACTTGCTTGAATCTGGGGAAATAGTAAGTACGACAAAATTTACCATAATTAATCAAGGAGACGGTATTCAATGTGGTGACCAAGTATTACAGACAGACAGCAACTCATGTCCCGTTGAGTGTCCAATTCAACATTGTGCAAATGGTCAATCCTTCTGTTTTTTAGATCAAAGTCAGTGTCCTCGGGTCTTTATTTCTTATGCAACATATAGTATCTGTAACCAAATTGATCCATCCTCACAGGAAAAAATCAACTGTATGCAGTGTTTTAATTCAGATGGCATTTGGACGGCTGTTGGCTGTATTCCGGTTGAACCAGAAAGCATGATAAAAACTCTCATACGAATTAGTCTGTTAGTTGGTGGTGGAGTCTCTTTTATTATTATCTTGGCAGGGTCTTTTATCCTCAGTACTTCAAAAGGAGAACCAAAGAAAATTACAGAAGCAAAAGAGATGATTACCTCTGCTTTGATAGGATTAGTCTTTATCATCTTTTCTATTTCTATTTTGCAACTAATTGGAGTGCAAATACTACATATTCCAGACTTTGGAATCTAAATTTAGAGCATAACGTACAAACCAGTATAAAAATCACATGAATCAATCACCAAGCTCAAAACCAGACATAAAAATCTGTCTTTCGATATTATTAAAAGTATGCATCTTATTGATATTGATGTTTTCCAATTCTGCATTCAAAGTATCGGCTCTAGATTGTGGCGGCCAGATAAGAGCTGAATGTGGAGATTCCTTTCTACCTGTTTGTGGCGACACATGTGATTGCCCAGGTTCTCCAATGTCAAATATAACTCAAACAGAATCTTGTTGTGGCTGGCTTGTCAATGGGTCATGTCTTTCAGCCGAACCTACTGCAACACCAACTCCTCTACCAGCCAGTCCCACTAATCCAGCCAGTCCCACTAATCCAGCTATGAATCCTGGGTTATATGCCAACGCCAAAATCACCGCTGCCACTCTAAAAGAACTCAATCCTCTTTTCGTGTTCTCAAATAAATCTGGAGTTTTTTTTGATGATCAAGATAATTTTGTTCTCGCTAATTTTATCAATCGATTACTTGAGTATGTTTTCCCCCTAGCTTCATTGGTTCTGTTTTTGATGTTGGTTTGGGGAGGTTTTGAGATGCTCACGGGTGCCGCCAGCAAAAAGAATCTTGACGCTGGCAAACAGCGAGTTACGACTGCTTTAATTGGATTTGTATTGTTATTTTCAGCGTACTGGATTACCCAGATAGTAGAGTATATTACTGGTGTGACGATCTTTAATTAATTTACTCGTCAGTATGGCGCTGATTATTTTTTGATTTGAAAAAAACAACAAGTCATATAGCTGATTTCTTATTTGAATAACAGCCATTTCTGATTGGAAATAGTCAGACAAAAAGCCCAATATGCTGATGCGTTGCCACAACCTCATTTTTTCACTAAGTAAAAGACTGTTGCCAAAATCTATTAAAACAAGATTGCTCCCAATCATTGGCTTGTTGTGGTGTTATGCTCTGATTTTTCCCGCATCTTCTCTAGCCGCAGAATGTGGTATCAATATCGATCCAGCCAATCCAGGAGGCTACCCATCTCCTGAAAGCATTGCGGGTATTGGCTGGGTAAGAATTGAGTATAAAGACTGTACAAGCGAGAATCCCCCCACCGAGTCGGTTGAGATATACAAGGGAGTGTTGACCGCATACAAAAGTGCTGGCATTAAGGTACTGCTGATCTTAGACTACCTCACCTTTCCTGAGGCTGCCAAAAATATTGAGAAGTTTAGCGAGCGGGCTGCCTTTATTGATCAAGAGCTGGGAGATTTGGTCGATGCTTATCAGATATGGAATGAACCAGATCACTGTGCTCAGTATTGTTTAGATGCTTCTAAATTTGGAGAAATTGCTGTTGAGCTTTCTCGAAAAATACCAAGTTCAAAAATTGTTCTGGGTGGTTTTGCAAGTGGGCACCCTGGTTACTTAGTGGATGCTAATATTCCCGCCAGTGCTTACAATGCTGTGGGCATTCATCCATATGGTCAAAAAGTAGATGGTTTCTGGCAGGACTGGCCATATGGAGAAATGAGTGAGATAATTTCTGCCTATAGATCGGTAGCTCAAGGAAAAGAGGTGTGGTTAACCGAGATAGGGTTTGATTCTGCGAATGAATCTCCTCAGTCTGAGTATGGAAATCGCTCACTTCAGGCAGAGTACTTAAGAAGAGTTTTTACTTCCAGCATCGGAGCCGATAAGATCCTTTGGTTTGCTTGGAGTGATGCGATGGTCTCCCCTTTTGGAATTACCACTTCTTCACAGACTCCAAAAAGTTCCTACTACGAATTTTTCACTCATTGCGGAAATGGCGTTCCTTCAATTATTCAAATGTTGCCTGCCATTAATCCGCCAGGTGGTCAAGGTTGTGGAGGAACCGGCTCTATGGGACAGGTCGATAAGCAACTTACCATTCCCCTAATTCTTCAGCCTGACTCAAGTAAAAGTTTGGAGGATCAATTAATGAACAACATGATTGTTGATCAAGGATATGAAGTGAGCTGTGCTTCACCCGAACTAGGTATTTCTCCAAAAGCACTCGGTCTTTTGATGGGTTATTTTGATAGAAATCAAGACAATCCTAGAGGAACCGATAAGCTCTGGCTAACAGCTGGATCAAGTATAGATGTTAATTTTTTAATGGCGGAAGTCCCGATTTATCGAGAAGGACAAAAAACCAACAGTTCGAGCAAAACCGAGTCTTATGAAGGTTTTTTTGGAAATAATCTTTTCAATCAAGAAGCCGAGGTAATCACCAATGCAGGAGTGGCCAACAACTTACTTTCTCCTTCTTTGCAGTGCAAAATCAAGATGGATAATCTGGTTTCTATTAGCTCTTTTTGTCACATGCTGGAAAATCCCAATTCATGTGCCATGCATGAAAAAATATCTGGTTCAAAATATTATCTATTTAGCACATCTGCTCAAGAACCAGTGTCCCCA
>DAOLOF010000021.1:0-6737 GCA_035416965.1 Candidatus Woesebacteria bacterium | reverse complement strand
AATGGTTAACAGTCTGCTATTTTCTTTGCCTATTGAAAATAAAAAGGTTGAAGCGGCACAATCACTTTTGAAGCGCTTGAATGAGAGTTTGTCTGATCTGATTCATGTCGGCATCTTTAGCTGTTTGTGCTCTTATCTGTCCTAAGAGAAAACCAAGAACTTGAGTTTTTCCTGCTTGATACTTGGCAACTGCATCCTGATTGGTTGCCAACGTTGCTCTGACTATTTCTTCTAACTGAGCATTATCAATTTTTTGAGTTTGGTGCAGTTTTTTAAACTGCACTAAGATTTGGCGGATGGTGTTAGATAAATCTTGCTGACTTTGGCTCTTGTTAACAAGTAAAGGAATTTTTTTATTGACTAAGTCGTTGGCTAACTGCGAAGGTGAGAGCTGTTGCTGTTTAGCTGTCAAAAATAGCTGATCAATAACTGTGGTTTCACCAGCATCAGTTATTAAAATACTCGCGGTTTGTTCAGGAATTTGAAACTGATCCTGCCATCGATGAGAGATTTGGGTAGGCAATTCTGGCAGGTCAGTTTGAAGCTGTTTTAGCTGTTGATCGGAAATCACAATTGGGGGAATATCTGGTTCTGGAAAGTAACGGTAATCAGCTGCATCTTCTTTAGTTCTTTGAGAAAAAGTGCAATTTTTCTTGCTATCCCAACCCCTCGTTTCTTGAACAGGTTGCTGGCCTTGATCCAGTAACTGAGTTTGTCTTTCGATCTCAAAGTTAATAGCTTGTTCTAAAAATTTAAATGAATTGATATTTTTAACCTCGACTTTGTAATTTGGCAAAGCCTTATCTGAAGGAGAACGAAGAGAAACATTGGCTTCAAGTCTCATGCCGCCCTCAGCCATTTTGCAATCTCCAATTCCAAGAAAGCGAATAATTTGCCTGATTTTCTTTCCGTACTCTTGGGCTTGTTGACCATTGATGATGTCGGGTTCGGTTACTATTTCTACAAGAGGAACGCCACTACGATTAAAATCAATTAAACTGACTGGTTCTCCATGGACGGTTTCATGTAGAAGTTTGGCCGTATCCTCTTCAAGATGAATGCGTCGAATGCGTACTATACCTTGAGATGTTTCCAATACACCATCATGACAAAAAGGGATGTCATGCTGACTAATTTGATAGCCTTTTGCCAAATCTGGGTAAAAGTAATTTTTCCGATCGAACTTAGAGAATTGATTGACTTGACAGTTTAATGCCAAACCCAACCGAATAATCCACTCAATAGCTTTTTTATTTGGAACAGGCAATCCCCCCGGCATACCCAAGCAGACGGGACAGGTGTGAATATTCGGCTTTTTTGCTAGGAAAGGATTATTGGCACATCCACAAAACATCTTTGATTGAGTTTTAAGTTCAGCGTGAATTTCGAGACCAATGATGGGTGTGTAGTGTAAGTTAGGCATATTATTTAGTTTGATTGTGACAAGCGCCAACTATTCCACGATGAGTTTTTTTCATAAGCATCGGCTACAGTAATCATCAGTGGCTCATGAAGCATTGAAGCGACAATATTCATACCCAAAAATAATTTTGTATCTGGATCTTGATAACAAGGAACACTAATACCAGGCAAGCCAGCGATAGAACTTGGTTCCAACAACATGTCTTCCAGCTCGCCAAACATAGCCGCTCCTTCACTAGATCCAACTTTTTTTGCAAAACCTGGCGAAGTGGGTGAAATCAAAACATCAAATTGGTTAAATAATTTGGCAAAATCTTTTGTAAAAAGAGTTCTCACCTTTTGGGCTAACAGATAGTATTTGTCTGCATAGCCTTTACTTAAGGCGTATGTACCCAGCATGATACGACGCTTGGCTTCATCTCCAAAGTGAGTCCGATCGAGTCCATAGCGAACGCCATCCAAACGAGCCAAGTTACTGCTTACCTCTGCTCTTTGGATAACAGTGTAAACGCTAATTGCATAATGAGGGTCGAGAGCTGCAACAGGTTCTACGATTGCTCCGAGCTCTTTAAAAACACTAAGTTCTTTTTGAAATAGAGGCTGAATTGATTCTAGTCCTTTAAGATCTTGATATAGCACTCCAATTTTAAGCCCTTTGATTGATTTATTGAGAGCCTGAGTATAATCAGGAACAGCCGATGGAGAAGTGGTGGCATCCAAAGGATCGCAGCCAGCTAGGTAGTTAAGTAAGATAGCCGCATCCTCGACTGTTTTAGTCATTGGTCCAGGGCTATCAGTTGATGAAGCCATGGCCGCTACTCCATAGCGAGAGACTCGACCGTAAGTTGGTTTAAGTCCAACTACCCCGCACCAAGCTGCTGGCTGACGAATAGAGCCGGCTGTCTCACTGCCGATGGCAGCCGAACACAATTCGGCCGCTACCGCGGCTGCACTGCCCCCAGAAGATCCTCCAGGCAGGTAATCTGGATTGCGCGGATTGAGAGTACGCCCAAAATCACTTGTCTCGGTCGAACTGCCATGAGCCCAAGCATCGAGATTGGTTTTACCAATGACTACTCCGCCTGCCTCCTGAATTTTATTAACAACTGTTGAGTTGAATGGAGGGCGCATCTTTTCTAATATCTTGGAGCTGGCAGTTGTGTAAAGGTCTTTGGTGCAGAAGTTATCCTTGACTGCAATTGGCAAACCAGCCAACGGCTTGAATTTAACGGAGTTGGCTTTTGATAATGCCTCCCTATCCAGATTAAGATATATATTCAAATGAGGATTTTTTTGCTCAATGCTGTTGGTTAATTCAGAGTAAAGTTCGGTCAATGTTAGCTCTCCATTTTTAAGAGCCTTTAACTGTTGGGCTAAGGTAAGATGAGCTAGATTGGTTTTCATTTCTCCAGTATTTTTGGTACTACAAAATATCCTTGATAAGTATTAGAAGCATTTTGCAGAGCTTCTTCTTGAGTAAAAGAATGAGCTTGGTCAACATTATCCTCTCGACAGACATTTTCCAAGCCAGTAATCTGATTGGTTGGCTCCACATTGGTTGTGTCTAGCTCGGTAAGCTGATCTATCACTTCAAGAGTTTTTTTAAAGTCATCGTGTAGTCGTTCCGCTTCGTTATCAGTGATAGGAATTTGTGCGAGTTTAGCTATATGCTGAACTTGTGACGCGTTGATTGTACTCATGATAAATGGTGATTGTAATGACTAACTAATCTGGCGTAAAGACTTAATTCGTTCCCAAATAGGCGGATGAGTCATAAACATCTTTGCAAAAAAGCCCACTGCCTGATGAGTGCTTTTGAGAGGGTTGGCAATATACAGGTGTGCTGTGGCTTTATTCGCTACTTCTAAAGTCTCTGTATCTTGAGCAATTTTTTCCAGAGCACTTGCAAGACCAGCGGGGTTTTTGGTATACGATACTCCGGTAGAGTCGGCTAAGAACTCTCTTTTTCGAGACAGGGCCAGCTTAATGAGTTGTGCTATTAAAGGAGATAATAAAGATAATAAAAAGCCAATGGCTAAGAAAATGAGTTGAACTTGATTGTTTTCTCGATCGCGAGTTCTTTTGTGAAAACCAAAGCCAGCGGATCTGAGCAACCAGTCAGAAATTAATGAAATAAATCCCACCAGAACGGTCACGAGCGACATTAGGAGCATATCGTAGTTTTGAATGTGAGCTAGTTCGTGAGAAATTACACCCTCAATTTCGGCACGGTTGAGACGAGACAATAAACCAGTAGTTACACAGATTGCAGAGCGGTCTGGACTTCTGCCAGTAGCAAAAGCATTCATGGCGCTGTCCTCGATCACATACAGTTTTGGCATTGGTGTGCGCAGGCTCAAACAAATATTTTCGACGGCCGTGAAAAAATCAAAATGGTCACTGCGAGTAGCTGGTTTAGCTTTTGATATTGAGAGAATCAGTTTGTCTGACCACCAGTAACTAGCCAAGGAGGTGATTCCACTGGACACTAAAGCGAGACCAACGGCGCTACTATCAAGATCAAATGCAAAGGTAATGATCATGGTAAAAACTACCACGAATAAAACAAAGCCGATCATGATTAAACCAGAACGGAATTTGTTTTGAGTAATTAATTGATAGTGAGTCATTTCGTAAAAATAAGTTATTTTGATAACATCAAATAACCCAATTGAAACGGGCAAATAATTGGGCGAGTGTACTGATAAAAGGATCCGTTAATTTAGGTTAACCTTTGGCTCTTCCATTTCTTTGGCGGACACTTCAAGATGGGCTCCGCTAACAGCGGTCTGCAGGCCTGGTTCTTTCTTGAAACCAAAAGCACTCGCAATCAAGTTGGAAGGAAAGGTGACAAGTCGCTGATTGAATGATTGAGTTAGGTCGATGACACTTCGACGGGCATAAGTAATTTTGTCGGCGGTGTCTGTGAGCTCATTCATAAACTTAATCACGGTTTGGTCGGATTTTAATTCTGGATTGCTTTCCATCACTACTTTCAGTTGAGGAACCAAAGATTGCATCTGATCAATTGCTTGATTAATGTCTTGATACGAACCAGTTTTTTCTGCCTGAGCAATCTTTTGTCTTGCATCGGCTAATAACTGGAAAATACCTCTCTCATGTTGAAGATAACTTTTGACCGAAGTTTCCAGATTGGGAATTAAAGCCGCCTGTCTTTTTAACTGATTGCCAATCTCTTGAATGCTTGCCTCAATTTGAGTTTTTAGTTTTTGCAGCAGATTGTAAATTGACACTGAGTACAGTCCGAGAGCAACGACAACAATTAGGATAAAAGTAAATATATTCATATTCGATTCTATGTAATTACTATTTGAGTAAAATAACTATTTATTAGTATAATTGATTTCAGGCAAATGTTAAGACTCTACTTAACTGAGGCAAGATGTGAGTTTGTTTTGGTAAATTTAGTTGAGAGTCATTTACTGTTTGGTATATAATCCAGTGACTTAAAGTAAAGAAAAAGAGGCCCCGTGGTGTAGTTGGTTAACATACTTCCCTGTCACGGAAGAGATCGCCGGTTCGAGACCGGTCGGGGTCGCAAACTTTTCGCTCTCTCCCCTTTTTCAGAGATTTTCAATGATTTTGTGTTTATTTTATTCTCGTGATATGAAAATATTTCTAATTAGGATTTGTTATAATTATCCGTTAACATGATATGTTGTTACATGTGAACCGGCGGGATTAGTTGAGCGGTTCAACATCACCTTCCCAAGGTGAAAAGACGGGTTCGACTCCCGTATCCCGCTCACAATCCAAATCATTGAACTCAATGGTGTTAATCAATGGAGTTATTCACGATCAAGTACTCGCGTATTTTCAACAGATTTGATATTAAAATTTTCGGGTGTTATTTAGTAGAATGAACTGAAATAATTTGACTTGCGGGTCATAGTTGTCCAAGGCAAAAGTGCCAAGTGAATTATTATCTCTCCTCAATTCCTTGACTTCATCATAATTCAATGAATTATTGACAAACAATATGAATTTTAATCAAATTTCGAGAAAAGCAATTGAAGTAAGAGAAAAATATTCTCAATTAGAAAGAAAAAAATATGGAAAGGAATGGACTCGAGAATAAATTGCAGAAGGATTTGTCGGTGATGTAGGCGATTTAATGAAATTAATCATGACCAAAAGTGGAGTGCGAAGCACAGACAGTGTAGATGAAAAATTAGCTCATGAGTTATCAGATTGTCTGTGGAGTCTATTGGTTCTCGCAGACAAATATAACATTAATTTAGAAAAATCGTTTCTTGATACAATGACTAAATTTGAAGAACGTATTTCTTTGGAGTGATACTGGTAGTTTCGAAACAGAATGAAAGACCCAAGTTAGGAATCTCTGTTGCTTTCCAACAGACCTAAAATAATAAAACAAATTCTCGTGATAATGAAAAAAATTAAGATTAGAAAATCCAACTTTGGTGATTTGCCACAATTAATAGACTTGTGGCGTGGTCAATATGAATACCATGACGATTTGAACTCAACCTATTATGTGTCAGTTCACAAAAATGGACATTGTATTTAAGAGGTATTTAAAGAGGACAATCAATAAAAATAATACTTTCATACTAATTGCAGAGAAAGAAAATAATATTTTTGGTTTTATTACTTTCGAAAAAGCAACCGTTGATTACTTTGACACAAACATTGTAGAATACGGAGAGGTCTTAGAACTATTTGTAGATTTAAAATATCGAAAAATAGGTATAGGAGAGGAGTTATTGCTAGAAGTAGAAAAGTTTTTCAAAAATCAAGAAATCTAATTTATGAACTTACATTGTTCAACATTTAATCAAAATTCACCCGATTTTTATCAAGATTATGGCTTTATTAACAGACAATCATCGGTCTATAAGAAAATTTTGTAGATGTCTTGCTTTTGCTTCATGTGTTTGAGTAATTAGTTTCTGTGTTTTGAAGCTAGTCATGAAAAGTGAGAAAATATCTAGATTGTAACTAGAAAAATTTATTGATCTCCAATATCATTGAGTTTTACGTAGTCAGAGATATACGAATTTGTTCTTTTAATGGTGACTGATTCCGCTGGTTTTAGAAAATATTTAACAAAAAAAGATAGATTCTCTTCACAAACACTCAAATATTTAGTAGCCTAAATAGTGTTGTCCAAAACCTGCTAATGAAACAAAATAGAATTTCTTCTCGATTAGCGTCAAAACAATCAAAGGAACTAACCAAACAGTCAATTTGGCTAATTGTCCTCTCGCTGTTAATTGGTTTAATATTTGTTGGTCTGGTTTTGCCTAATGCGGTCAAGCTGTTTTTTGAAA
>DAOLOF010000020.1:0-6782 GCA_035416965.1 Candidatus Woesebacteria bacterium | reverse complement strand
TTGAAGTTACTGCTTCAACAAATGAGAATAGTGAATCCACTAGAGCTTCAAGCCCTTATTATACAATCCCAAAGCTAATTCTTGATCAGATATGCTATTGTCATAGCACTGATATAATTTTCTAACAAGATTTCTTAGTCTACCCATTACTAGACTTTCTGTCAAAGAGAGTTTGAATTGGTACTAAACATCAGTGCTCTGAATTACCTCAAACCACTTTGAAAAAGATCTATCTTCAGTATTTTTTCAATTTTTTTTGAGATTTATCTCAGTTGATTGACAAGTAACTGCGAGGAGCAGTAATTCATCCAACGAAAAACTCGCTATAATAGGCTAATGCGGTTTTGGATCAAAAAACACCAGCAAACATTGTTGATTTTTTCTATCACTTTGCTGGCTTTTCTCTTGCGATTTCGTCATTATGCTCAGTTTCCTAGTCACGATGCTACGGCTGATGAAAAGGCTTGGACTTGGCTAGGAGCCTCTTTATTAACTGAAGGTCAGCCAACTAGCTGGTCGCTTTTTGATAGTTATCATGATGATTTCATTTACACTAAATCAAGTCTTGGGGCTCCACTAGTCAGGCCAGCCCTTGATCACCCACCTTTATTTAGTTTTATTCCAGGTTTATTTCACTTACTAAGCGGACAGGGTATTTTTGATTTACCCTCTCAAACTGCAATCCGCTTCCCAATGGTTTTTATTGGAACAATCAATGTTTTTTTATTGGCGCTGATTGTGTTTCGCTTGACCGATAATAAGTCTGCTCTTTTATGTAGTCTATTGTTTGCCTCCTCACCTTTGGTCGTGGCCAGCAGTCGCTTGGTAGTAGCTGATAATGTATTGGCGACTCTAGTCTTGGTAGTATCCTTGTGCTTCGCCCTCAAAAAAGAACGCTTGTTGTGGTTGATGATCTTGAGTGCGGTGGCGGTTTTAATCAAAGTTCAGGGGGTCTTTATCGGAGCCGGACTGATTCTTTACTTTTGGACCGAAAAAAAATATCAATCGGCGGCTATGATTTTTGGATCAATTATTTTGGGGTTTTTACTTTTTAGTTTGTATGGTGCGTTTTTCAATTGGCCGCTGTTTATTTCAATTTTTGTGGAACAGTCCCAACGAGCAGCTGGTTTGGCAACATTATTACATCGCTTTTTTTTCTATCCTTCCTTGGCGGCGAAAATCTGGCCGACTGCTGAAAAAAGCCTTCTGTTTGTGATGACGATCGGTGTTGTGATAGTAAAACAACGAGACAAGTTTTTTCGCTTAATGGGTTCATTGTTGATGGCCTATTTGGTGGTGGCATTGATTGCTTTTGATGAAACTAACATCAACGGTTGGTATGAGTATGCTCTATTCCCCATTTTCTTTATTTGTACTTTGCCGATTATTAAACACATCTTAACTATGTCGAGTCGGCTGGGTCTTTGGTTGCTGTGGTTATTGATTTCATTGCCACTTATAAAGATGCTGGCTGTTAATCTGGGCCAGCTAGAACCATTTTCGATGTTTGTGAGAAAATTATTGCCTTTGGCGGGAGGAGTTGTTTATTTGCCTTGGTCAAAAAAGGTGCAAAAAATGTTGACTTGGGGATTTTTTGTGGTGTTAATAGGCCTGCAAGCTGTTGTTGTTTGGACGCTTTCAAATCAATCGTATGCACACCAGCTATATTTAATTGGCAGATATTGAGAAACACATTGTGTTAAAATCGGATCTGAAGTATTACCTATTCTCTAATTATGAAAACACCAGAAAATAAGTCAGAGAAACCCGAGGTATTTGAAAGTTTGAAGAAAAAATTATCACAGAGTTGGTTAAAGTTTATTGTTGCCCTAATAATGAATCCTTCAAACTATTTTATGACTCCAGATGTTCGAAAGAGCTTATTAGGAAAATATGGATATACTTTAAATGATGAAGGGAAATTACAGTCATTGGACAATGAGACTTAGAGCTCATATTCTCAAGATGAACTTTTGTCTATTTCTATTAATAAAATATGTAGAAGATTACAGACAATGATGCGGTAGCAGAGTGATTATGCGTTTTTCTCGCAAGGAGGAAAGACGGAGGTTCAATTCCTTCCCGCATCTTATGACTAACAATTCTCCAATTCAAGTGGAAAGGTTTTTGTCGTCCTTGCTGGATCAAAAAAACCACACAACTCCTCTTTTCTATTGAAAAGTAGCTCAAATCTTTGTGAAGATATTTATCAACGCTTAACCAGCAAAAAGTTTCGTAAAACCAAGACGGACGAAGCTTGTGTTTCTCGAACCAAGCAAGCTATTCAGATTAAGCTTGATAATCGGCAACCTCTCAGGATTGTCTACCTCCAGGGTGGATATAAGTTATGGAGATTTCCTTCAGCTCCCCGTGTCGATTGGGCTGAGTCTTTCAATATTGCCTACTTGATAGAGTATTTATTACTAATTGCTACGCAACATTCTCCAGGAGTTAAGTTGGTCCATTACATGCACACCTTGCTGATGGAGTTGTATGACAATCTTACTACAGAGGAGATTCAAGAATATGTAGACTCATTCCAGGAGCTGATTGATCAGTTTTCGCGATACCTACCTGTTAATTTTAAAATTTCAATTTTGAGAGATGCCGATCTTTATTCTCGCGACGAATATTTCGCAAAATTAGATCAGGGCAGGAAGCTGGCGGAGGAGTCATATCAAAGTTGGTCTGAAGACAAAAAGCAGGATTTTTTAAGAATGGCTAAACTCAATATCAAGTGGCAAGGTAAGGAAGATTGGACAGTTTTATCAGCTTCGGTTAAACAAGCCAAGTTATATCAAGCGGCTTTGTATGAAATTGCGGCCACTCAAAATCTTGAAAAAGTACTTGAAATGGTAAAATCTCCTGAGAATATTTTGGTTTTTACCAAGGCAACTCCCGACTTCATCGGAATTGGTAGCACCAAGTCTTCAATGGCCAAACACTGGGTGGGCTTTGGAGTGTTAGAAACAAACTCTAAAAACAAACTCTAAAAACAAACTCTAAAAACAAACTCCAACCTCGTATTCTCACGCCCAGTAAATTCGAGAGGGCCAAAACACAAGATTACTCAGTTGTACAAGTTAAGTTGCTAACAGGTAAAAATTTTGCTCAATTATGGTTTTTGAGAGATTCTTTTCTTTTGTCGGCAATAGTTGGCAATAGTTGTCAAAGACCCGATTTCTCAATCTTGGTTGGTTTCCAACAAATCTTGTCCAACGCTGAGAACTGAGATATAAACAATTCGTCTCAAGCAATTCCCAAAAATGTAATTCATATTATAGAATTGAGAGATTGAACAAGACCATTATCGAGTCAGAATGTATAATACGGACGACTCTTTTGTTGAGGCTATTTATTTTTAAAGAAATTCAAGATGAATCAAAATCGACAAAAACAAATCTTTACTATGTTTGCGGTACTGATAATGGTGTTTCTGATGGGAGCAGTGGTCATGGCTGGTTTATATTTTTCTTCATCAGAAACAGATGACCAAACTATATCTGATGTTGATCTCGATAACTCAAAAACGATCCTATATTACTCACTGTCCTGCACCTACTGTCGAAAAGTTGATCAGTGGCTTGACGAAAATCAAGCTTCATCGTGGATCGAGATTGAAAACAAAGAAGTATCTTCCAGTAAACCAAATTCAAAGGAGCTAGCTATGCAAGCTAATCGTTGTGGACTTGACGCAAAAACAGTTGGGGTACCTTTTATGGTTGCCGAAGGCAAATGTTATCAAGGTGAGATAGAAATTATTGATTATTTAAAGCAAAAACTAGCCAATTTTACTGATTCTGAGCTAGTGAGTTCAGCATCAGCCGAGACTCAAACCAATAATTAACTCAAAAATCGATATATCTTATTAGTACGCAGTTTATCTAATAAAAAATCATGAAAAACTTTCGTTTATTCTGGCTATTTTTGATCTTAACAATGATTGCCTCTTTGGTGATTCCCTTCAATCAAGTACAAGCCGTCTGCCCAGTTTGCACAATTGCGGTTGGAGCTGGTTTGGGTATCTCGCGCTGGTTGGGAATTGACGATTTGATCAGTGGTTTATGGATAGGAGGTTTAGTTACTTCCAGCGGCATGTGGTTTGTTTCGTGGCTCAAAAATAAATATCACTACTCAAAATGGAGCCTTTTTCTGGCAGGTTCTTCTTTTCATTTATTGTTGATTCCTACCTTGTATCTTTTAAATATTACTGGAGATCCTGCCAACGTTTGGTGGGGGGTAGACAAGATAATTGCTGGCATCATTATGGGCACAATCATTTTTTTCTTAGCTACCAAAATCGATCGCTGGCTGAGGAGACTCAATCAGGATCGAGTGTTTGTATACTATCAGAAGGTAATTATTCCAATGCTGCTGCTCTCGATAATGAGTTTTATTGTGCAGTTGTTTGTCAATTAATAAACAAAAATCTCTTATGACTACTCGCCGTTCTCGTTCTTCATCAAAATCAACTGAGACAGTTTCTTCAGCAGAGCTGGAGAAACTTTTGAATAAGATTAAAAAAGCAGAAAAAGGACACAAGCTTGATCTTTCTTCAGACGAGGATCTCTCAATTGGCATCATGAATTTAATCTCAATTGAAGAACATTTCTTTTTTACCTACAACAAAACAGGAAAAAACAAGTATCTTGATTTGCTGGATGAAGTACGCCAGATGCGCAAGGATTTGCTCAAGCGAATTATTAAGGATTATGAAGGTGAGGTGTGGTGTATAAGCAAACATCTGCTTGCCGCCTCGATGAGAATGATGGAGGTAGGAACAAAAGCCTTAACCAAAGGCAACCAACAAGATGCTGGAGATTTTTTTAAGAAAGGCTACCAACTTTATAGTCTATTCTGGGGGTTGAATCTGGGAGTGGTAAAAACTGATAAACTTAAACAGCGATCGTCTGATGAGTTGGAATATCTCTCAGAGGACAAAACTCCAGCGGTTAAGGCCAAAGCTTCTTTTTTTGAAAAAATGGGTGAGTTGGTAAAAAAAGCGGTGGACTGTTGTAAAGAATAGACAAAACTATTGAGTATGTTTATGTCGAAGCTGTTGATCGAGGATTGTTTTTCTCAATCTTAGATTAAGAGGGGTGACTTCCAGTAACTCATCTTCCTGTAAAAAGCTCAAACACTCTTCCAAACTCATCTTTTTGGGCGGAGCGAGTACCGTCCCGATCTCTGCATTCGATCGAAAGTTGGTTAATTTTTTCTGTTTACAAATATTCATTTCTAAATCTTGAGGGAATTTGGCCTGACCAACGATCATGCCTGCATAGACTTTTTCTCCAGGTCCGACAAAAGTAATACCTCTTTGTTGAAGAGACTCAAGAGCATAAGCAGTAACCTCACCATTCTCAGTGGCAACTAATACTCCAGATCTGGTGATATGGGTAAGAGGTTGGAGAGGTTGATATTCCAAAAAGCGCTGAGCAAACAAACCCTCTCCCCTGGTTTTAGTGAGAATAGTGGAGCGAAAACCCAACAAATTTCGACTGGAAATGTGATAAACCGAACGAGTAAGACCTCTGTCAGAAGTATGGCTGCTAACTAATCGAGCTTGTCTCTTGCCCAGTTCTTCACTAATTACTCCCAGGTGTTCTTGAGTAATTTCTATTGTCAGTTCTTCAATTGGTTCACAAGTTTGCTGATTGATCTCTCGCAAAATTACCTGAGGTCTACCCACCTGAAGTTCATAACCTTCTCGACGCATTGTTTCGATCAAGATTGCTAGATGCAGCTCTCCTCTGCCCGACACAATAAAACTACTACTGCTTTGCTTTTCGATTGTTAATCCAATATTGATGCGTTGCTCGCGATTGAGTCTTTCTTCCAAAAGACGCGGAGTGGAAAACTCGCCTTCTCTGCCAGCTAGTGGTGAAGTGTTGGCTGATATCTCAATTTTAAGCGATGGCGGAGTTATCTCAATTAAAGGAAAACCACTTTTAATTGAGGGATCTACAAGGGTTTGGCTGATGTTCAAATTGTTAGCTCCAGTCAGGGCAATAATGTCTCCCGGCTGAGACTCGCCAACAGATTGTCTTTCAAGTCCAATACTGGTAAAAACTTGGGCTACTTGCATCTGACCAACTTCTTGATCATGATTGAGGACGGTTAGACGTTGTCCAGGCTTGACAATTCCCTGAGCAACCTTGCCAATAGCATATGTTCCTTTGTAAGAATCAAAATCTAAGTGCGATACTTGCATCATAAAAGGGAGGTCTGGTTTGCAGAGAGGCTCTGGAACGGTGGCGATAATCTGTTCAAAAAGTGGTTCAAGGTTTGATTTCTTAACAACCTCTTCAATTTCTTCAGAACTCGAGTCTTTTTGGAAAACTTGAGGAAGTTGTTGCCACACAACTCCTTTCAAACCAATACCATACAGGACCGGGAACTCTAACTGACAATCTTCATCAACTAATTGCAAAAAGAGATCCTCTGTTTCTTTGATGACTCTGTCTGGCTCGGCATCTTTGCGATCTACCTTATTGATAAGCACCATCATCTTAAGGTGCTTTTTTAGGGCTTGTTGCAATACAAACCGAGTTTGAGGAAGTGGACCCTCGGCGCTGTCTACAATCAAAAGCGCTCCATCAGCCATACTGATCACCCGTTCCACCTCTCCAGCAAAATCTGCGTGTCCAGGGGTATCGATGATATTGATTTTGTAATCTCGATAAAAGACTGCTGTATTTTTGGCCAAAATAGTAATACCTTTTTCTCTTTCCAGATCGTTATTGTCGAGAATGGTAGTTTGAAACATTTCTTGTTGATTT
>DAOLOF010000019.1:0-6991 GCA_035416965.1 Candidatus Woesebacteria bacterium | reverse complement strand
CACTTTGTCATTGGCATCCTGAAGCCATAACTCGCCATCTAAGCCTATTGAATCAGGCTTGAGGTAATCAAACAGTTTGGGGGTTAAGATATATCGCCCATAAGACACCAAATTCGAAGGAGCCTCGTCAATGGGTGGTTTTTCGATCACAGTTTCAATTTGATTTTGAGCTCCCTTCTTAAGTTTGACAATCCCATAACGGTCTAATTCATTTGTTGGCATCTCTTGAACTGCTAAGATACCATCGCAAGGATTGTGTTCAAAGTCTTCTACCAACTGTTTGACAGCGCTCACTTGACTGAGCACCATATCATCACCCCACATTACCACAAAAGGAGCATCTGACACCAAATCTTTAACACTTAAAATGGGGCGACCGTTGCCATAAGGGAGACTTTCATCTTGAGGTACTACTGTGATCTTGGGCAACTGGAAAACCTGCTCCACTTTATCCCAACGATCCAACTTATCTTGCTTAATCATGAGAGTTCGGATGGCAGTGGCTCTGCCATAAAAATAATCCTCAAATTTGGTGACTTCTGATGGAGAGGCAACGATGATGACTTCTTTTATCTCGGCCTCAGCGCACTCTTCTACCAAGTACTGAATAATTGGTTTATCAATAATGGGCAACATCTCTTTGGGAAAGGTTTTGGTGATTGGTAAGAATCGTGACCCAAAACCAGCAGCTGTAATGACGGCTTTATTGATCAAGTTTGGCATAAAAGTGATAATACTTTATATGATACCGACTTTATTAATGTTAGCAAAAACAGCGACACATAGCAATTCTTGAAGAGAGAATAGTTGTTACATATCACTCGATAATATATGTACAGATTTGCCTCTTATGTTTTTGATTATCATCCCGTAAAATAGCTAGGTTGTTATCGTAATTAGTAAATTTATTAGAAAGCCAGACATGAGCTTGAATTCGTTGTTCTATCCTCAATCAATTGCCATTATTGGCGCCTCCAGTCGAGAAAAGACTGTAGGTAATGATGTAGTCAAAAATTTGGTAAATCAGGGTTATCGGGGGGAAATTTACCCAATTAATCCAAAAATTGACATGCTCTACGGCATCAAAGTTTATCCAAATCTAGCAAGCTTGCCTGCCGAAGCTGAACTGGCGGTAGTGGCTATTCCGGCAGCAGCTGTACCAGAAAGTTTGGCAGAGGCGGCTCAAAAAGGTGTTAGGGCGGCTATTGTGATCTCCGCTGGCTTCAAGGAAGCAGGCAACACTGCTTTGGAGAATGAACTAAAAGATGTCTGTGTTTCACATGGGATCTCATTGGTGGGACCAAACTGTTTGGGAGCGATTAATCCCGAAATTCAGATGAATGCTTCCTTTGGACAGCTTATGCCCAAATTGGGTCATGTGGCTTTTATTTCTCAAAGCGGGGCTTTGTGCACTGCCGTGCTTGATTATGCTCAGGAACTCGGAATTGGCTTTTCCAAGTTCATTAGCATTGGCAACAAAGCTGATGTGAATGAGTTGAAATTAATCAAGTACTTTGCTGATGATGATCAAACCAAGGTTATCTTAATTTATGCCGAAGAACTGACGAACGCGCCCGAGTTTATTACTACCTTAAAAGAAATTAATCGAGGCCCCAATCCCAAACCCGTGATTGTTTTGAAATCGGGACGAACTGAGGCTGGTGCTGGAGCGATAGCTTCTCATACTGGCTCGTTAGCTGGAGGAGATATAGCTTATAACGCTCTATTTAAACAAGCTGGAATGATTAGGGCTAATAGTATTAAAGAGTTGTTTGATTTAGCTCAGGTTTTTGCTCGTAATCCTCTTGCTCGAGCAGAACGATTAGCGATTATTACCAATGCCGGTGGTCCAGGCGTATTAACTACCGATGAGGCAACAGACAACGGGTTATTAATGGCCAAACTGAGCGATCAGACTGTCGAAAAACTAAAAGCAAACTTACCTCCCGCGGCAAGTTCTCATAATCCAGTAGACGTGTTGGGAGATGCGATGGCTGATCGGTATCAGTTGGCTCTGGAAGCGGTGTTGGAGGATGAAAATGTTGATGCTGTTCAACTCATCATGACACCTCAGTCAATGACAGAAATCGAAGGCACTGCTCAAGTGGTCATTGACGCTAAGCAAAAAACTAGCAAGCCTGTGGTAATTAGTTTTATGGGGGCGGCCACAGTGAAACCAGGAGTTGATCTTCTTAATGAAGCCGGGGTTGCTTCTTCATCATTTCCTGAGCCGGCAGCAAAAGGATTGGCGTTGTTAGATCGCTTTGTTGCTTGGAGAGAAGCGCCGACTGAGGCTCCTTTAATGTATGATGATGTTGACCAAGCAACAGTACAAGCAATTTTCGATCAAGCTCGAGTAAAAGGCCAAACTTCTTTCCCAGAGGCGCAGGCGATGGAGATCATCAAGGCCTACCGTTTTCCCACTCTGGGTAGTCAAATTGCCACCTCAGCCAAGGAGGCTTTACAAGTGGCCACTCAATTTGGGACTAAACTAGCGATGAAAATTGTTTCACCAGACATTCTGCACAAAAGTGATGTGGGAGGCGTTATGCTCAATGTTACTGTTCAAGACGTTGAGAAAAAATACCAACAAATGATGCAAACTGTCGCTAGCCACAAGCCAGATGCTAAATTGGAAGGAGTCTTGTTAATGGAGATGGCTCCTCAGAACGGAGTGGAAGTAATCTTGGGTGTCAATCAGGCACCGGGGTTAGGAACGATGATAATGTTTGGCTTAGGCGGTGTTTATGTGGAGGTGCTTAAGGACGTCAATTTTGCTTATGCGCCTTTAACTAGAGCCGATGCTTTTTCCATGGTCCAGACACTGAAAACTGCAGACCTTTTCAAGGGTGTGAGAGGCGAAAAGCCACGAGACTTAGAAATACTAGTCGAGTGTGTGGGCAGACTCTCCCAATTGGTAACTGACTTTCCGGAAATTGTGGAACTTGATATCAATCCGCTTTTATCATTACCCCAAGGTCAGGGTGCCAAGGTGCTTGACGCAAGAGTGGTTATTCGTCAATAATCAAGTGAGTATGTCAACTGCCATTTATGCGTTTTCGGGTGATCCAATTACTTATGGTCATATTGATATCATCAAGAGAGCGGCAGGTGTGTTTGATCGGCTTATTGTCGCAGTCGGCGTTAATCCTGCCAAAAAATACCTGTTTTCCCTTGAAGAAAGGGAACGGCTAGCAAGACAAGCTCTAATTTCTTTGAAAAATGTTCAAGTGGTGTCTTTTACTGGACTATTGATTGATTTTGCCTATGAAATGGGGGCAGACGTGATAGTTAAGGGAGTGCGCAATCCCACCGATTTTGAGTATGAGGCGGTCTTACAACAGCTGGGAGAAACCCAGCAATTAGGGATTGATACCTTTATTCTGATAGCTCATCCGGAGCTAGCTCATGTTAGTTCCAGCGCAGTAAAGCAAATCCAACTCGAACAAGGACTAATTCATGAGTATGTGCCGCTAAATGTAAAGCAAGCCATTGAAGCCAAAATGAGCCAACAGTACATCATTGCTGTCACTGGAGAGATTGGAGCTGGCAAGTCATACGTTAGTCAAGAGTTTGTTAAATATGGACAGCAGATAGGTATGACTGTTCATCATATTGACTTAGACTTAATCACCCGCCAGATTTATCAAGAGTTAGCGGAACCTAAATATCAGCAGGTTAGAGATACCATCGCGGCCGAGTTTGGTAGCGAGCTGAAAAATTCAGACGGTGGCATCAATAGACAAAAATTAGGAGAGATTGTCTTTGCAGACAGCGGTAAATTACAGTTGCTCAATCAAATAATGCGCAAGCCACTTATGGTGAGAATTAGGAGAGAACTCTATGGCAAAAAAGGATTAATTCTTTTAAATGCGGCTCTGATCATTGAGTCGCAGATGTGCTTTTTGTCAAGCAATCATGTTTGTTTAATTAAGACTGATAGGCAATCTCAATATCAACGGCTGCAGGCGCGGCAACTGTCTACAGAGCAGATTGAGAGACGTTTGGCCAGCCAGTACACTTTCGAGCAGAAACTTGATTCAATGAAAACTCTGATAGATAAGTCTGGTTTTGGTCAAGTGTGGGTGGTGGACAATGGTGCGTCGAGTATGAGTGATAATATTTCTTCTGTTTTCGAGCAGGTGACCAGCTACTTTCAGCTAACTGCTGGTTCAGATAAATGATCTTTTTTGACAAGAACACTGCTATAGCGGTGGTAGGAGCTTCTCATCAGTCTGCCAAATATGGTTATAAGGTTTTTGCGTATTTACTAAACAATGGATACCAGGTAGCGCCTGTCAATCATCGGGGTGGACGATTGTTAAATCAGGTTGTTTATCGATGGCTCAAAGATATTCCCTTTCCAATCAAGATGGTGGTGATGGTTGTTTCTCCAAGTGCGAGTCTTCAAATTTTAAAAGAAATGACCGCTCTTCAAATTCGCCAAGTTTGGTTTCAACCAGGAAGCGAAAATTCAGAATTAATTGAGTTTTGTCAGAATAATCAGCTTGATTATCAAACCAACTTCTGCATTATGTTAACAAACAGTCGTCAAACCTCTTTGGGATGAATTTTTCTTTTCTCTATTTTTTGCAAAGTGTAAAGGATTCGTTCATGGAGATTGATGTTTTTGATTCGAGCAAATCTGAGAATTGAAACCAGAATGTCTCCCAACTCTTGTTCATATGTTTCGTCTTGTTGGGCAGCTAAATTGTTTTTTTTGCGACCGTGTTCTGCCAAATATGCACGAGCCATCTCGCCAATCTCCTCAACCAGTCCCAAGATTAAAATTGAGCCATATTCTTTGGAATAGCGTTTTCCTTTGTCAATCTGATCAAGCCGATGAAAATAGGTATTAAAAGGTGTATCGTACAAAGGATGTCCTCTCGAATTTTTGTTTTCTGAGATGGGGGGTTGATTTTTCTTGCTTCTTGTCATCACTCTCTCTATTATAATAGTAAAAGACCCAAAAACTAGGCGTAAATACTTTTCCTATTTTTTAAGATACAATCAGCAATAAATACTATGAGCCAAATTAGACAAGTTAAAGAAGCGACCGACATTGTGACAGTCATTGGCCAGCGACTCAACTTAACGCGCTCAGGATCAAGTTTTAGAGCTTTGTGTCCTTTTCACACCGAGAAATCACCTAGTTTTTTTGTGAATCCTCAATTACAACGATATCGTTGTTTTGGTTGTGGAGCTCAAGGAGATGTTCTTGAATTTCTTCAACAATACGAAGGCATGAGTTTTTATGAAGCGCTTCAATCATTGGCTTTTGAAGCTGGCATTCAGCTTAAACATGAAATGCGCAGCAAAGATGATGAGGAACGGGAACAACTGCTCAACCTGTTAACGTTGGCGGCTAAATACTATCATTATTTATTAACTGAACATCAGTCTGGTGAGTCTGCCCGACAATATCTACAAAAACGCCAAGTTCATCAAGACTCAATCAAGCTCTTTAATTTGGGTTACGCTCTGCCATCTTGGGATGGCTTATTTCGTTATTTAACTAAAAAAAAAAGATTTCCTATTAAAACAATGCTTGATTCAGGATTGATTGTCCGCAATCAGTCAGGACGCTATTACGATCGTTTCCGAGATCGAATCATTTTCCCTCTCAAAAATCACCGAGGACAGATTGTGGGATTCTCTGGACGAATATTGACGGCTTCTTTAGACGTCGATCGTCAACAACCCAAATATATAAATACTCCCGAAACGATGTTGTATCACAAAGCTCAAACTCTATTTGGTTTCAGCGAGCTGTATCAGAATATACGCACCAAAAAAGAGGTGGTAGTTTGTGAGGGAGAGTTTGATGTGATCTCTTCTCACCAAGCTCATGTCAGTCATGTTGTGGCAATCAAGGGGTCTGCTTTAACTTTGGAGCAAGCCAAATTGCTTGAAAGAACTGTGGAGAAGGTCGTTATCACTTTAGATTCTGATCAAGCAGGAATTAAAGCTACGAAAAGGGCAATTGAAATCATTCGTCAAACCAACCTAGATCTGAGAGTAATTGATTTGTCAACGGTAGAGTTGGAGCCAGTGGCTCAAGATGTGGATGATTTGGTCAAAAGATCTGCTGGCTCTTGGAAAAAAGCGGCTACCCAATCAATACCCGCTTATGAATTTTTGATTAATATTGCACTTCGATCTCATGATATTAACACGGCTGAAGGTCGCAAACAGGTGGTTAATGAGCTAGCACCCATCATAAAAGGAATTGATCACGAGGTGGAAAAGGACTTCTATTTAAAAATGATCTCAGCCAAGCTGGGAGTGAGTCAGGCTACTTTAGCCAAGGATATTGAGCGGTTTGGCGAGCGCCACACACTTTTACCTAAATCTACCACAAAAAATACTGAGTCAACCAAAACTCTCAACGCCAACAAACAACTTGAAGAGTATTTATTATTTATTTTGTTTAACAGCAATTTTACGGATATTATGGAGAGAGCTCAGCAACTTCTTGACTCAGGTTTTTTAACCTCTCCCCTGAATAATCTCTTGAGCTCATTGGTGTCTCAGCCAACTCCTTTTTCTCTATCGACTTTCGCTTCGCAATTACCTGAAGATCAGAAGCAGGCATTAATGGATTGGATGCACCACCCAGAGTATTTTGCAGTTCTAGCAGATCTTGACTTAGCAAAAGAGTGGAAGAGGTATTTCGCCAAGTATCAGCGCCACCACATCAGTAAACAAATCGATGCGTTAAATCAGCAACTGTCGCGACTTGGCTCAAATAACAGTGGTGATCGAAAAACCTCAGAGGCAACTTTTTCGCAAGATCAATTACTGGAGGAAATTGCTTCTTTGCAAAACAAAATGAAGCATTGGCTGATTGAAGATAGTTAGAGACAAATCAACAATGATTCTGGATCTTTATCTTTTTCCGCTTGACAAACATACCCTATGGGGGTATAAATATCTAGAATATGAAAAAGCAAACTGTAAAATCATTAGAAAACAAACAACAACTTCTTCA
>DAOLOF010000018.1:0-7045 GCA_035416965.1 Candidatus Woesebacteria bacterium | reverse complement strand
ATATTTTTTATGCTTTCTACAACTCAATTGATCCAAAAATAATTCAGAATAAATTGAACAATAATGACGAATACCATTTTGAAAAGATCCAAATTCTAGATGAAAACGAGTGCTATTTGCTTAAACCAAATTCTCTATTAATTAGCCAAAATATTTATATGGGAGTTTCTAAAAATAGTATTGAAGAACAAACTCCGGATTATTTTTATCATGATACTATTTCTTCTCTCGAGAGGTTTACTGATAAACGACCAATTGCATATATTTATGAAACAAACCGAATACCCAAAGAACAGCTCAATAATCTTAGGTTGAAATGTGAAGCTGTGAATTTTTAATTATCTCTTGATAAGAGATATCATATTTATGAATATTGTCCGCCAGCATAGTAATTTCTTTTTTACAAAGATGAAAAAATATGCATATTATTATGCAACACTAAGAACAATTACCAGTATGATAATTGAAACTCCTAGTTTTTGAAAAAATCTTTCATGCTTATTATTCATTAAGTTGATTCTGCAAATCTAGTTCCCTTCCTTATGGTGAGATAAATCTAATAAGCTAACTCAAGTTTCCATAAATCATGGAGAAAAGTGTTCATCAAATCCATTAGATCAATAATTACCTTGTGTGGATTATAATATCTAAGGGCACAAGATTAGACATTTAAAGAACGCTATTAATGTCGCTTGCTCCTTATCAACACAAGAGAGTTGCCAGAGCGCAAAACGCGATCACGCCGACAGAACTTTGCACGCCTTTGCCCTCATAGTTCAATGGATAGAACATCGGTTTCCGGAACCGACAATGTGGGTTCAACTCCCACTGGGGGCACTTTCAATCTCTATTCTTTAAAGAGCGCTCATCCTTCCAACTATTGCTAATCTCGCTCGTGCTCGGCGTAGACCAGCTCGCCCATTGGCCAGTGATAGTCATATAGTTCATGATCAGCAAATACGATCGAGATCTCGTTATCTGCGGCCTCATCCTCAGAAGAAGCATGAATTAGATTGAACTGTTTGCTCATACCAAAATCACCTCTGATCGAACCCGCCTCGGCCTCTCTCCCCAGAGTGGTGCCGACTAATTTTCTCACCACCGGAACAGCATCAATTCCCTCCCAGGCCATGGCCACTACCGGCTGCGATCCCATAAACTCCTTGAGATCGGAAAAGAAATCATTCTCTCGGTGCTCGGCATACCAGCGATTAAGCATATCATCATCCATCATCGTCATCTTCATACCAACTAGTTTTAAACCCTTACGCTCAAAACGAGTGATAATCTCTCCGATCAAACCTCTTTGCAATCCGTCTGGCTTGACCAAAACTGCAGTTCGTGTTGGTTTCATACTACTCCTTATAAATAATGATTAATAATTTTGAAAACCAATTTATTCTGTATTTAATTTTTCAAAAATCAATTTGGCTAATTCTCATTCTACTCTAGCTAATCTCAGTGCGTCTGGCTGAATAATTTGCTCAGCTAGTGCTTCAATCTCGGCAATCTCAACCCGATTGAGATTCTTAATCATTTGTTGCGGATCCTCGTACTCGTCAAACAATAAATGAGTTAAACCATAATGTTGGGCTACCGATCGAGAGCTTTCCAGACCCAACATAATTCTCCCCGTCAGATAATCCTTAGCTCTCTGCAACTCCTGCTCCTCCACTGGCTTTCGATGAGTCGCCAGAGCTTTACACTCATCAATTATTAACTCAATACCTTTATTTGCCAGCCGTTTGTTCAGTCCAGCCGACACTCCCAGTAAGCCACCATCATGATATTGATCAAGATCTGCATAAACATAGTAAGCCAAATTAGCTTGTTCTCTGACCAATTGAAACAAACGAGAACTCCTGTTACCACCAAGAATGGTTGAGAGTAACGAGAGTGCATGACGGCGTTTGTCGCCCCTTTTGAGCGCCGGCCAACCAAGAGCAACATATGTCTGTTCTACTTTCTTGGTGTGCAATAGTTGTCGGTTTAACGAGATAGGATTGTCGGATAAATAGAGTTTGCGCCTCTGTTGATGATCGGCATTGGGTAAATAATCTTCAGCATAATACTTATAGTCTCCTGGCAATAACTCCCTTCCGTTTTCTTGTACAAAAACCGTTTCTACCATTTGAGGAATATCTTGATTAGCGAGCGCCTGCTTGTCACCTGCCAAAACCAGCGTGAGGTTGGACAGACCATACCATCGCCGGAGAAAACGCTGAATACCTTGAATGGTGAGCTTTTTCACTGAGGTAGTAGTACCAGCGATAGGATGTGCCAAACTACTGTGTTTGTAGACCATTTTTTCAAACTCATCAGCCAGAAAATCTTCCGGCGAATCTCGATGCATCTTGATCTCCTCGATCACCACTTTTTTTTCTTGAATAAGATCAGCTCGCTTCAGCAAGGGATGCATCACCAACTCTTTCAACACCTGCAAACTAAAATTCAAATGAGTGCTGGCGGCAGTAACATAAAACCCTGTGTACTCCTTGGCAGTAAAAGCGTTGGAACTGGCACCAATACTATCTAACGCCACCGAAAGAGACATGCTATCGGGAAACTGTTTAGTCCCACGAAAAACCAGATGCTCAAGTAAGTGGGCCATACCATACTCACCTTCTTGTTCATATCGCGAACCAGTATTAACCAATAACAAGCTGGTTAAAGATTTAACCGAACCCATCGGCACGATTAATAAGTTCAGGCCAGAATCGAGTTTTATACTTTTGGCGGCAAACATAAAGCTGATTGTATCATGCCCTCTCTTGATTGATAGTATTTCCCCGGATCTCTCGCAGCCCAAGATAATCATATAAATTTGGATAAATATGCAAACATTGTAATAACCGAATATTACCCAAATTATTTGAACACTTTATATGTTCAATAATGATATTCTATTTTGTCGCCTATTCAGCATTTTCCAGATGTAATAATGTGCTCAAGTGCGCAATTTTGGAGAATACTTTACTTATTAATATCCTTTGTTCTTGTTCTTAGCCTGGATTGAAAGAATAGAAGCGCCATCGCCTCGCTCCTCAACTGAAGTGTACACTGCACAAATGGAATAAGACTGACTGATAACCAAATATCAAAAATGAAATATTGAACACTTTTTTTCTTGAGTTACTATTGATATTCGTGAGCAATTTGAGTATCTTTAAATTAGTGCTTGCAATTATTTTTCAACTCTGTCATATTTGGTAATTAGCACCTTAACATCTATCGGTTAGTATATTGGCTTTGTAGGTCGTGGTGAGAAGTTTTGGTTTTTGTTTTTTGGACATTCACATTCGTCGCTATTTGAGACTGCTACTCAAATCACTTTCTTCAAACTCTCTTTTTTTTACTTCGTCCATTTTTACCCTTCTCCTTTTTCCATTTACCAAAGAATGTGAAAGCTTGAACGCCTGCCCAACTCACCAATTATTATTGATCAAACCAATACTCTCGACCGTTAGTAACCAGCTCAATGGTGTCAACCTCATCAGTTCTCCATATTTTGACCTGATGAGCTTGAATTGTCTCGAGTGTCTCTGGAGCTGGATGACCAAATTTATTCTTTAACCCGCAGCTAACCACGGCAAATTCGGGTTGGGTTTTTTTGATTAAAGCGGGATCAGTGCTAGTTTTAGAGCCATGATGCCCTATTTTTATCCCCTCAACACTCGTAATCAGTCCAGCCTCCATAAGTGCTAGCTCATTTTCTTTGGGCAGATCTCCCATCAGCAATAACTCAAACCATTGATATCGCAAATACAAGACGACAGAACGTTCGTTAGGTTCCAACTGATGGCTGGGCTTTTGTTGCGTCACGTCCGATAACAATGTTTCGGCAAACTGCTGAGTATTGTCAATTTTAGTGAGTAAGTCACTCCAGCTTGGCGCCAAAATTAGCACCTCGCCACCAGGCGAAAAGCTGATTTTTTGGCCCAAAATAGCCTTTTTGAGTGTGGTATTGCTGGAATTAGCGCTATTAAGCGCTACAAGCATGTTTTTGTACTCATCACCCCCTCCTACATCGGCCAAAAAGAGATGATTGACACGGTAATTTGATAAAACGGAAGCCGCACCCCGAACATGGTCAGAGTCGGTATGAGTAATTAGCATTACCTCGATCGTCTTATCCCAAAAGGGCAGCTTTTTTTCCAAACAGGCAAGCACAGCATCATCAGGCCCAGTATCAATCAGCATCTGCCAGAAAGAATATGTCAGCAAAATCGCATCTCCTTGACCCACATCACAAAAGGTGATGTTTAGATAACCGTTAGGTAGGTTTCTGCTAATTTGTACAATTAAACAAAAGACAACGATACAGATCAGCCAGCCTAGTTTCTTGAACATACTTAGTATTGATGATTGTTCTTAGAGTACTGTAAGCTCTTGGCAAATGGCTCGAGTGATACTCCCTGAATGGTCTGGGCTGTTTGAAACCGCTGATAAAGAAAACGAACAAATAATAAGCCAGAGTACCAGGCTAATGTTGCCATAAAAGAAAACAGGGGTAATTTAACAGAAAACTGAGTTACTTGAGATAGCTCTTCTGCCAACCAGCCAAATACTCGATATGGCCAAAAGAACACTAGAGTGGGTATCTTTAGCCAAGATGAGCAATTCCAGAAAGATAAACAGAGTTGCGAGACTCCCAGCCAACCCAACCACACCAAACCCAGGCCAAAGAGTGCAGGACTAACCCCAGCCAAAATCGTGTTAGCAATCACACTACTTCCCGCCATTTCTCCCCAAGCAGACGCAATCAGGGGCAACATGCCAAATTGGACACAAATAAAGAAAATCAGCTGTTCGCCCATCTTGGAGAAAGCTCGTTTCATGAATATGGACATCTTATGTCTTGGTTGAGGTGGCAGAGAAAAACCGATTTTCGATGTCCGAGAATACAGAATTTGTTTCCAGAGATGATTGAGGATTCCGCTTAGAGAATAGATTCCTACCACTGCGCCCAAACTAAACTGCAGAGACGGTGTTGCAAATTGCTGGGAGTCACAAAGCCACATCAACAACAACACCAAAATTTGACATCGAAAAAAGTCCAATTGACGCCACCACATAAATTTGACAATAAAACCTAATAAAACAGACAAAAGAGATCGAGCTAATGAAGCCGACGATTTCGACAACAACCAGTAAAAAGCAATTGCCAGTAACTTGAGACATGATCTTATGCGAAATGACCTCAAGCGCAACCAAGAAAGAACTCGATCAAACAATCCCAAAAACCAAATAATAAAAAATCCAGAAGCTGACAAAAGATGCGATAAACCAGCCTCTCGCAAAGCAAATTGCGTATTGTTCTGTTTGTACGATTTGTAACCAAAAAGGAAATCTAGATACGCCAAATCATACTCTTTGCCAACCAAATTACTATTACTCTCTATAATTTTCTGTATCAAGTTTTGTTGAAAAACAGTTAAACTTTTCCACCAATACAAAAACGAATCTCCAAAAAAACGAGAAGTTATATTTAGCCGATCAACGATCAAAAATTGCATCATCTTTGCCGTTAGCACTTAGGTAATTTGATTGCTAATTCATTCTTCCATCACCCAGGAACTAATTTTTGCAAAATAATTCCATTTAAAAACAATGGTCATTGTGGATACATGTCATCTTGTACGTTTTATTACCAATTCTTACTCAAGAAGTAGAAATTCTGCACAAAAATGAGTAAAAACAGTCCAATCTGTACTATCTTTGGTTTATATATATTCTCTAATTTATTTTGCGTTAATATATTAATGTCATTAATAATCCAAATATTACACACTATTGCTTTGCGGTAATTCTATTAATACTTTTAAGCTCAAACATTTTATTTTTCCCGAAACATTTACTCTCATTTTTACCCCCATTGATTCTTGCTCATTGATTATCACATTTTCATTTATGCTAACTTTTTTCTTCAGACAATCTACTTGCTAAAATTTAAATATGAGCTTTTTATCAAATTGCTTTATTTGTCAAAAATGTCAATTTCTACAAACAGATGAATGGCTCTAGCTTTTGCAATGTGGCTTCACCAATTCCTTTCACGCTTGTTAAATCATCGATCTTAAGATATGGTCTGCCAGCAATTATCAACTCGGCAGTCTTTTCTCCTACTCCCGACAGTGTTTGCAGTTGGTTACTACTAGCACTGTTAATTGAGATGCACTTATTTGTGGTGTCAGCGGTTTCTTCTGCCTGACTATTAGCTTCGTTTTGAGTTGTTGTCTCGTCAAACCAGGCATAGCTTTGTTGTTCTTTTTGATCAGTCTGCGCCGATAACTTCTCAATTTCTGTCAAATTTCGACAGTAGAGAGTTAACTTTTCCGTCAAAGTCTGATCTTGAATGGATGGCACCCTGATTTTTTGTTCATCACTGATTTTTTGGGCCATATTCAGTTGCTGATGTAATCGCTCTTGATCTGCTTGATCGGTCAGCCCACCAGCAATATTGATGGCATCAATGATTCTGGCATCACTGGGCAGGTAAAACACTCCGGGTTGAGCAACCGCGCCGAAAACCTCAATCTGAACCATGCCAATTTGCACATTTGCCGATAACTCTCTTTCGGCGCTATTTGTTTGATCGCTTGAGTTACTAGCATCTTGTCCTTCTGAAATCGAATCGGCCAACTGCTCTTTGGTGGAATACGCACAGTGAGGCACCTCAGCAATCACTACCAACTCATACCCTCCCCAACAAACACAACCCAAGCCAGCCACCAACAACACCAAACTGACCAAAGTGCGCCACTGACCCCCCGACAGACTGACCAATTCTTTAGTAGCACTCGCCAAACGAGTGAGAAAGATAAAAGACATGAAATGAGAATAAACCTAAAAGCTGACCGCAGATGTAGCGGCAGACGTTCTGACGGCAAAAACTAGTAGACGTTGAGCATCACTACCTGGAGGCCAGCAAGTTTGCAGCACAATCGTTTCTCGATCATAAGGCTGATATAAAAAGTCAAGATCCTTGGGACCAACCACCGTTCTGCCCGTTACTTGGTATTCAAATTTGCGCTGATGATGCCAG
>DAOLOF010000017.1:5632-7094 GCA_035416965.1 Candidatus Woesebacteria bacterium | reverse complement strand
GAACTGTTGCCACCAGCTGTCTTTAATATTTTTGAGAACTGTGGTACCTAATGGGCCATAGTCGTAGGAACTGGTCAATCCACCATAGATTTCTGAGGTTGGATAGACAAAGCCCCTTCTTTTACAAAGTGAAACGAGATCTTCTAGCGATGGTTGTGGCGACATAGACGATATATTGAGTGATCTCAATTATGATTGAGAAAGATGTAAAAACTTAAAACTTTTCATTGGTTTTTCGACAATCTCTTGTACATATTCTAACAGAGAGTCGGGTTTTTTCGAATCAGCACTAGCAAATCCCAAAAGTTGTAATAACTTGAATAAATCTCGTCTTACATAACCTGGTTGATGTTGAATAACATGAGTTCTGATTGAGAGTACTAGTTGAAATGTTTCGTTGCTCACAATTTCTTCAACAAAGAGTTTGTCAAAGATTTCTAAAATTTGTACCAACTGTCTAATCTGAATCAATTTTTCTTTGGATTGAGAAGCATCTTCAATCAAGGTCGCTTGAACTAATAAAGGCCAACTTTTGGTTGTAATAAGAAAAATTTTGACAATATTTCCAGGCTCCAAGATGCTTTTAAGGCTAGAATTTATTTTGCGAGAACCCTTTGCGAGACATTCTATCTTGCCATATTCCTGAGTAAGGAGTGTGACGACGCGATCAGCTTCAAAGTGATTTCTCCTTTTTAAGACTAATCCAGTCAATACTTGATTTTTTTTCTCCATATCACCTATCCGATTTGATGAATTAAGTACAAATCTAAATCCTATGTTCCAATAACTTGGCAGTCAACAGCCGCACTGCTTAAGAATATTTTGATATCACTTTAAAATGTGTCACTCAACACCATATCCTTAGAAACTTGATGTTGCTGTTGATTTCCGTTTACATCGAGCAAAAAGGAGAAAGGTTTAATTCCACCTTGTTTCCAAATAGAAACCTGATAGTGATCTAAGCCAAATGGTTGTTGATATCTAATCTTGATTTTTGACATACCCAGTGGATCAAGTCGATAAAAACCATCTACTACAGTGAAACCTTCTTCTTGATAAATGCTAGGCTCTTGTAAATATCCTTGAGTTTCTAGAACCTCAACTGAGGGGGGAAGGTAGATCCTATTCCAGGTTGGAGCTGGAGCGTTAAGACACAATTTGCCTGCTTCAAGATTGCAGTTATCGGCTTTGTGTGAGTTTCGATATGTGATCTCTAGATTGTTGCTAATTGAACCATTAGTTGGTCCTTCTACTATTTGAGTTACTTCATACTCAGTGAAAAGATTGGATTTCGCCCCTCCTAGGTTTGCATCAACAATAGCCAAAAAATCACCCTCGTTGGGAAGATTCATTCTCCCCGCGGCGTTGGCATTTTCGGCAGCCTGCTGAGCTTCTTGATCAAGATAGTACATCTGAACACTTCTAGATTGAACAGCCTCCCAAGCTAATGAGAAAAGCTGTG
>DAOLOF010000017.1:0-5622 GCA_035416965.1 Candidatus Woesebacteria bacterium | reverse complement strand
GAGTATGTTTTGTGCAAAATAGCCGACATCATTGGGCCCAAAATCCCCTTTCGATCTTCTCTGATAAACGGAGTCGGTTTGGTTATGATCTCGCTCAAGGCATAAACAACCTGGGGACAGTCACAACGTGGATCGTTCTGTGCACTGAAAGTGCCGTATCCAGGGACTTCAACAGGGCCAAGCACTTCTAATAACTTGGTTAAAAGTTGGGTGTCAACAGTAATAATTCCATCGACATCCTGAGGTTCGCCTCTCACTGTTTGATAGTGCTTAAAAAAGGTGTCCATCGAAATTTTGAAATCTGGAGAAATGTTCATATCTCGAAGATTCCAGTATTTTTCTGTAGTAAGATATTTGCCAAGTTGTTCAGGTATTTCGAGACGGGAGCGAAACTTTTTATCTAGCTCATAGATATCATCAGATTTGTCAGGTGTAACCTTTCCATTTTCAATAAAGATGATTGAGTAAGCGGTAAGAAAACCGCCTGTTGGTCGTAGTTCATTATTGTTTTGGAATAGAACGAGATATTTTTTCCGTTGGCCTTGACTGCCAGCAATATTTGGCAGTTGCTCAATAACTGGTCTAAACTCACTAAAAAGAGAGATGGATTGATCAACTGCTTGTTGAGCATCATGAATTTTGCTTCTCACGGGTGTGCTTCCGATCTGTTCTGGATAACGATTGGCATCAATTTTTGCCAAAGAGGAATTAACTTGTTCAAGTTTGCCTTGAATTTCATCCAGTTGAGGTGATATTTTGTCTAGTGTTTGCAAAATCACTCCTACTCTATCTTCAGTGGTGCCGCCCTCAAAAGTACCCTCACCTTCAAAACCCAAAACATCAGCATATGGTGTAATTGCTTCAATTGAGATAGAGGCCGCATCCAAACCATTTTTACCAGCTATCAGCACCTCTCCGACATCAGAGTAATATCGATTAGCAAAAGGGAGATGTTGATAAAAGCCGAGTTTGCTGTATTGCTCGTTTATTTTCTCTAGTGCAGATTGAGCATCTCCAAGATGCGTTTTTATTTGGGGTAAGTTCTGTTGTTTAAAGGCTTGATAAGCTTGAGAACCGCTCCATGAAAGTGCGTGATAATGATCGATCGTCTGTGTGGTTATCTGGTAGGTATAAGCTCCGATGACTCCAACAACACCCAAAAGCACTCCAAGGATTAAGAAAAAAATCATCAAATACTGCTTCTTTTTTGAGCTTGGCCATAATTTAAATTTTTTGCTTTTCTTATTGGTGGAACTCAATTTGATACCGGTATCAGAAGTTGTTTGGGCGGTGGAATTAACCAGAGGTGATTGTTGGGAAGAAGAAATTGATTGGGACAGTGGTTTTATTTTTTGCATAGTCATTACTATACCAGATTTTGCACTGCTTTATCAAAAAAGACAAAAACAGTTACCACTTAGAAATCATGGCTTTAGGGGTTTTACACAGAATAACTATGTCTTTCCAGATAGAATGATCGTGAGCATACTGTGCGTCAATTTCAGCTCTTTGAACAAAAGGAATCTCATTACGACCGCTAGTTTGCCAAATACCTGTTAGTCCAGGTTTAACTGCCAATATATTTTTCAGAAAGCGTCGAGTCTTTGGATATTTTGTCATTTGTTCATCTAATTCTTCTTTAACATAAGCTCGTGGTCCCACCATGCTCATTTCTCCTTTCAGTACATTAAACAGCTGTGGAAACTCGTCAATGGTAAAAGCGCGAAGAATCCTACCAAGTTTGGTAATTCGAGGATCATCTTTGGCTTGTACTTTCCAGTCACCGGCTTTAAAACGTTTATACAGTTCTGGATAGCGAACTTCAAGCACTCTTTGAGCATTAGGGATCATCGAGCGAAATTTGAGAATGTAGAACTCACGGCCGCCTTTCCCGACTCTTTTGTGCTTAAAAATGGCGGGTGTGCCTGTATCCAAATAGATTAATAAAGGCACAATAATCCAAAATGGCAAAAACAAGACAATCAGAGTTGAAGCAACAATGATATCTAGACAGCGCTTTTGGTGCTGGTAGGTCATAAATATTGTTCTTTCTTTTCTTGTTTGAGTTTATCAATAATTTGTTTGACATCCTGGCTTTTGTTCTTGGGCATAATTAACAAAATTTCTGGAGTATCAATGACCACAATTTCATTAATGCCCAAAACTGCCACCAGTCTTTTATCGGTGTGAAGAAGATTAAACTTGGAATCAATGGCAATCGTATTATCTTGATCTGTGTCTGAAATGATAACATTCTGATCACTATTCTTTTTGCCTAGATCATATACAATTTTCCAATTGCCGACATCGCTCCATCCAAAATCGCCTGGAATTAAGACCAAATTATCAGCTTTCTCGCTGATGGCATAGTCTATAGCAATCTTTTCACACTGATCATAAATTTTTGGTAAAGCTTTATGAAATTGAGCGTGTTTAAGACCCAAAAGTGGTTTGGCAAGATTTAACATCTGAGGTATGTGCTTGGCGAATGAGTTTAAAATGTTAGTAGCTGACCAAACATACATATTTGCATTCCAAAAGTACTTACCAGTAGAAATATATGCTCTGGCTGTTGCCAGATTTGGTTTCTCAGTAAAACTTTCAACCTTGAAAAGAGATAGTCCGTGATTTAGTTTATGTAGATCGATACCAGCCTTGATATAGCCAAATCCAGTATTGGGTTCGGTTGGAGAAATGCCAATTGATACTAAATAGTCTTCTGACTCAGCTACTGCGAGGGCTTTGGAGATAACCCGAATATATTCTGCGTCATTGGTGACCACATGATCTGAAGCAACGTTCATAATAACGGCTTTTGGATCAAGATTTTGGGCATAGATGGCTCCCACCAGCATTGCCATTGCTGTTTCTTTTTTTTGTGGTTCAGCGATGATATTTTGTTTAGGAATTTGGGGTAATTGACGAGCAATCTCTTGAGAGTATTTTTGATTGGTAACAACGATAATTCTTTCCCAGGGCAAGAAATTAGTTACGCGATCGGCAGCGATCTGAACCATAGTTCTTTCACCAGCTAATTTCAAAAACTGTTTGGGTGTTTCTTCTCTTGACTTTGGCCAGAGACGAGTACCGCCTCCGCCAGCTAATATGACTGCAAAATAATGAGTTCTAGAGTCTTTCAGAGTTGGTTTAGCCATGATTGATGTCTTTTACAAATAAATTGATTGATTTGTTTTGAAAATGATTGATAACCATAGTGTTGCTTAATATAACTTATGTTAGCAGAATTAATAGATTTAGACGAGGCATTCTTAATAACTGTTTCAATTTCGTTTGATGAAAACGAAGCAATAGTTTGGCAACCATTGAACTTAGAAAGAAGCTCAGCTACCCCACTTTGTTGATGAATCACTGTCACTTTTCCCAACATGAACGCCTGGATTGGAGCCAAGCCAAAATCATCAATTCCAAGCGAAAGAAAAAGAGTGGCATGTTTGATAATTGAATTGACAACATTTTGTGGCTGTGAGCCTAAAAAAATGATTTTTACTTGATGATTTCGATTAATTTGTTTAACAAGCTTTGACAATTTTTTCTTTTGTGGACCGTCTCCGACGATAACCAAATTTCGACCAAGATTTATGGTTGCTTGGATTGCTAAATCTACTCTTTTGTAAAAAACCAACCTTGACACAATCACATCATATTTTTTTGGAAGTTTGAGCCTTTTTAACTCACTATTGTTCAAAGAAGTGGATAAGTTAATCATATCAAGTGGTGGATATATTACAGGAAAACATGGGAAATGATAAAGGCGACTTGCAAGTTGACTAATAGAGTGAGAAAGAGTGATGATGCTGTTTGGTCGATGTGTTGCAGCTTGATCCCACCACAGTAAGTATTTAAAGATTTGCTTGATTAACCAGTTAAAAACAGGAAGTTTGACTAAAGTGTTAGATTGCAGATATTCATCCTGATAATGATAAAGATACTTTGGTGGTGATAAAAGATAACAAAGGTGTAGTTGGTCGGCACGAGTAATTATACCCTTGGCTTCTCCGCTAGTGACAGAGATAATTAAATCGTATTCACTCAAATCTAGCGACTCAAATGCCAAAGGCATTAATGGAAGAAGCCAACGATGTTGTGTGCGAAGCCAGCTGATTCGATTCAAAAATGAAGTATGTATTTTTGGAAAACTTTTTGTCCACTGAGCTCGATTGTGATCACAAACTGAAGTAAATAAGTGAGCTTGAGGAAAAATTTGACCCAAGGCTTGAACCACCTGTTCGCCCCCTCCATAATTTATGTTGACTCTATCATAAACGACAGCGACTCTGGCTTGTTTTAATTTGGAATACGGGGAGTGATCATCGAAATCAGTCATGACAACAGTTGCTGATATCTGTTAAGTGTTGTTTCGGCAGTTTTTAACCAACTGTAGCGACTGGCAGTTTTTTGACCACGAACAATCGATTGTCGATATCGATCTGGAGATGAAAGTGAAACAATGGCTTCTACCAGTGATTTAGAATCATGAGGATTAAAAAAAACTGGAGCATCTTGATAGATTTCATGAAATACATCTAAGCTTGAGGCAATGACTGGGGTGTGGGCGGCCATTGCTTCCAGACCAGTCAAGCCAAAACCCTCTGATAATGAAGGCTGAACTAGAGCAAAAGCACTTAGTAGAATCTCAAGTAAGGCTTCGTCATTTAAGTTTCCCAAAAAATTTATTCGTTTCTGAAGTCCCAATTCTCGAACTTGTAGTTTGGTTCGCTCGACAAAAACGTTGCGGGCACTGACTATTGAAAGCTGATAATCAGTAAGTGTTTGCAGAGCTTGAAGGACAACTTTAATATTTTTATGAGGATAAAGAGAACCGAGATATACAAGATTTTTTGATTGGATTCGTTGCTGAGTATTGGCCAAAGATAGTTTTTTAGTTGCAGCCTTTAGAAATGACTCAGCTACTCCCTCATAAGCCACAACAATTTTGGAAACTGTTTGGGGATGATAGATTTGAATTTGCTTGCTGACAGCTTTAGATGGAACAAGAATTGTTTTAGCTCTATTAATGGCTTGTGCGGCTACCACTCGATATGCTAAATATTTTAAGTAATATTTCCATGAAGGTAGAGTGGTAGCTTCGGGGCCAATTTGCTGATGCCAAAGTAAATCATGAATGGTTACCACCATTGGTCTTCGATAACAAAGAGGTATATTAAAATGTGGAACATGGAGCAGGTCGAGTTGGAATTGATTGAGTTGTTTTAGCCAGCGGGTTTGTTCAGACCACGAATAGTGACGGTAAGGAGCTAAAACAAGGTGAGCCTTTTTTGCTAAAGGATAGTGAGTGGCAAATTGATTAAGCTGTTGTTTATGATGAAAAAAGACTGTGTATTGAATTGAGCTAGGAGTGATCTCCAATAGCTTTTTTAATAAATTTTCAATGTATCGACCGATTCCAGCATGTTGCTGACCTGACAATCTTGCATCGATTCCAACTTTAGCAATCGCAGACATAGTTACATGCCACCTTTTTTAATAAATAAAAAAACTCGCAATATCCAACGCACTAGTCCAGGATAACGCTCTTGATAATGCTTATCATAATACTGAAGCATGGTGTTATAAAAATGTCGCTTAGATTGCAATGAGGTA
>DAOLOF010000016.1:0-7146 GCA_035416965.1 Candidatus Woesebacteria bacterium | reverse complement strand
GCCGCTACCACCACCACTCCCTGATTCGTCGCACTCTGTATTGCCTCACGGAGAGTCTGAAGCTGACTTAAAGCAGTTGTGTTTATACCTAAACTCATGTTAATGACATCAGCGCCATTGCTAACAGCGTGGTTGATTCCAAGAATGAGATCATAGGTGTTTGTATAGGCGTCATCATTTTCGGGGCATTTAGTAAATACATTGATTGGCATTAACTTGACACCAGGAGCTATGCCAGCAGCATGTTGGTTGTTATTGGTAGCTTGCACGATAGTGCTCGCCACATGAGTTCCATGACCGCCATCATCGAGAGCATGTTCATTATCGACAAGTGGACCGTCTGTTGAAAAACCTGCCTCGCAACCATCCGAGCTATATTTTCTGGGAGAAACAAAGCTCACTCCTACCAATTCTGGTGATTGTGTGTAAACTGTTCCTGTATCGGGATCAGTATAGTCTTTAAAAGCTACTCCAGTATCAATAACAGCCACAGTCACTCCACTGTCGCCTTTGGAGCCCAAAGCCTCCCATGCCTCTTTCACCTTAATTCGATCAAAGTTCCACTGAAAATGCTCGAGAACAGTTTTACCTGTTTTTTTATAATAGGGATCGTTTACACTAAAAGCTTTAATTTTATAAATTTTCTCAGCATATTCTACATCGGGATCGGACTGAAGATCTGTAATTGCCTGTTCAAGATCAATCTCTAGTGATTCATCGAAATTGATCAAGCTTAGATTCTCAATTTCTGGAACTACCTGCATCGTTACCAAGCTGACATCAGTCGCATCCAGCTGACTAATACGGTTAATGGGATTTGAAGCTACTCTAACTCCAGGTTGGCTGTCCTTCATCTTAACTAACAAAACGTCAGGAAAAAACTCTGGCTCACTAGGAGTGTCATATCCAAAATCATATTCAATTTTTATCCCTTCTGTACTTGCTTGTTGTCTTATTTCTCCACTACCTGAAGTAAGTGTTAAATACCATGTAATCAACACTCCTGCGGTAACCAACAGAATGCTGAAAAGAAGAAATAGTCTGGGAAGTGGTAAAATATGAGAGATAGACTTTTTTCTTATCATTCTTGAAAAGTTTCAAATCAGAGCAATAATAACCCAATTCCCAAAACAGCCAAACCACTCATCAAGTACTGAAGCCAATGCTCTGGCCCAGACTGAGGCAACTCAGATGGTAAAGAGGGTTGACCCCCCTTGCTGGGAGCAGGTGTGTTGGTGGGGTTTTGAGTGTTATTGTTGTTACTGCTTGAAGGAGTAGGAGTGGCAGTAGGAGCAGGATCGTCGTTACTTGTCGCGGCCACAGTATAAGTACCAGCTACATTGCGAGCACATTGCTCGTCGGTAGCTAATAAATTGCTGTTATCGGTGCTCATGATGTTTGAGTCATCAATGCTGGCGGCCGAGCAACGAAAACCCAGAGTAAAAGTGCCTGATGTAATTTTCGGATTAATAGTGAGTGTGGCTAATGTTCCAGAGCCGGTCTTGCCCTCAATATTGCCAATGTTCATGGTACCAGTAATGGCAACTTCTCCTGCTTTTGAGGTGTCGGTCGCCACCGAATCAAAAAAGTTGCCCGCTGTTACTTTGGTGATCTCAACTTTGGTGGAATCAAAAGTAATAACGGCCACCGCCGACTCGGCAGTAGCATTCTCGGTATCAACAATAACTTGAATTTGAGAGTCTTTTGTGACATTTCCCGAACTTGGATTTAACTTAAGAACAGCTGCAGATGCTGGACTTGCCACCGCAACTCCTGATATAAGAAATAAAAGACAAGCAAAGAAAACGCTGGAAACAAACGAACTGATCATTTTTTTCATGATAGGGGCAGAAATGATATTTTTGTAATTGTTTTGAATATGAATAATATTAGCGAATATCTACAGAAAGATCTACTGCCTTATCTAGAATTTCTTGTCCACCAGCGGCAGCTACTTGGGTATATTCCTTGTCAAAAATCATCGACAACTTGCCGGCACCGTTTGCTTTACCTTTTACTTTTATGATTGAGAGAGGTGAGGTTACACCAACCGATTCTGAAGGGTTACGCAACAAAGCCCCTTTAATTTTCCCAGCTGATTCATCAACTGTTAATGATAGAAATGAACCAAAAGTATTGGCGGGTTCGAGCTGAACTTGAGAGAGCAGTTGGGGGTCATAAGTGATGAGAAACTGTATCCCATCTGGCTGAACCGAGGTTGTGAGCACCAGTTTCATCTCAATTGACTCGCCTGTTTGCACTGACTCATTGGCCAACTCTAACTTTAAGACAGAGTCTTGACTAACTGGAGGCTGCTGGGCTGAGTCAAGTGGTGGCAAATCTGTTTGGGGTTGAGCTTCAGATTCCTCAATCTCTTCCACTGATGAGGATTGGGACGAGTCTATTAGCTCCGACAGTCCTCCTCTTTGCGTACCATTTTGATCAGGTACCAGTTGTTTCAATTCTCTACTTTGCTGCCACTGCAAAAAAGCAAGCACTCCTATGACAATGACTATTAACACTGCTACACCAATTATTAACAAAGTTGAACTTTTTTTTGAGGCTGTCAGAGGCAGGGTCTCTACTGGTTGTGGATTATTTTGGGCAGCGTTTTCTTGCATTTTTTGTTGAAAGTATTTAATTGATGGACAAATATTTATTCTTCTATCTAATTTTCAAATAATTATTACACATTCATTAGCTTGATCAACTCACCACTAGAGCTCGTCAATTACTTCCTTGAGTGTTTTTCTCAACAGGCCCAAATCAATATTGTTCACTTGATTAGAGTAATCTACATCAGCTCGGGTAACACAAGCGCTAGTACGACTATTTTGACCGATACAACTCAGCATAAAGGAGTAGTCGGCAATATTTACCTTGCCATCCTGAGCGTTGTTTTCCTGACCTGCAATAGGCAGATCACCAACAGCCACTGGTCTACCAGATAAGTTATAAGAATATTCGCCTTCTCCAAGCCAAATAAAGCTTGTTTCTTGAGCGAGAGCTTCAGCCGTTATATCGCCCGCATTCACTAAATCAGAGAAGGTACAACGATTGACCACAGCCTGATCATAGTAACAGTAGCGAGTGGCTAAATGCATCGGCCCTTTGAGCACAATCATGTACGGACTCTCGACAAGATTCTCGTAATTAATCTCATCAACTGTCTGATACACTTTTTGCGTTTCATTGTAGGCAAACTGAACTGTCTTGGTAATGGCAGAACTGGTAGTGTTTTGTAAAGTTACCTGCACCGGAATCTGTTTCCCTGGACCAGTGGTTTGGGTTAAATCGTGTAAAGCTGGGTGGAAGCAGTTGGTGCCTTCACAATAAGGGACACCATCAAGAGTCATGGTAAGATTTAATTTTGTACTGGAAACCCCAGGAGGAGTGTCTGTTGGAGTCGGTGATGGGGTCACCGAAGGTATCGTGGGCGGCGTCGGCGTATGGGTAGGAGTAGGTGTTCCGGTAGTAGGAGTTGGTGTAGGTGTGGATGTAGGAGGGTTACTTGGCGCCACCAACCCAGTAATATTGACATTATCAAAGATCACTCTCCTGTTATCTAAAGCCTGGAGGCAAAGTTTATAGTTAGGACTAGTTGGAGTTCCAACTGGAGCTGTCCCAGGTACAACTATTGTCTTTTGCACTGTTTGCCATTGGCCTTTTAAACCCAAATTCACTGTGTCATTGAAGTTTAAGAGGTGACTATACGGACTATTAAATTCTTGGACAAGTATTCCTACCAAACCAGAGCCAGTATTGTGAGGAATAAACACATCAACTAATAATGGATATGATGCCCCAGGTGCTAAGGCCAGCGGCAAACAGACTTGACTTAAGTTGGATGGTGGAGTTGATGCATTGAGGTGAGACGAAAGAACGATAGCTTTGCCTGTTTTATTAATTTTTGACTGAATAATTGCTAATCCATTACCAGCAGTCCAAGAAGCATATGGCGTAGTCCAGCCAGAATTTGATTGACTGAACTCCCACCCCGTCGGCAAAGTTGAGTTCTTAATTGAATCAAAAGTTAAATTCTTTACCAGAGAGTTATCCGTTTTTTTGGTAACTTTAATTTCTCCAAACAGCGCCGCTCTATGATCCCAAGCAATTAGGGTCACATAAAATTTGTCGCTAGCATTGGTATTGTCAGTAAAAGTAAATTCTTGGCTGATAAGTTGCCATTGCCTGGTTTTTGAAGTATCAACTGAGTATCTTATCGGCTGCTCATATTTGCCATCTGCTTTTTGCCCTTGAACCAGCAACTCCAGTTTGCCGTTGCCACTGTTTTCTGTTACATAAACTGGAAAATCCACTTTATAAGTAACACCACTACTAACGGGAATCTTGTAAGTAATTTGAAAGGCAGAGGTGTTACCAGTAGCGTGGTTAGCCACTAGCTCCAAAGAGGGTTTGTTGCCATATTTAATTACCTGATTAACTGAATAAAAACCATTGTTGGTGCCAATTCCCTCCCCCCATGCACTACTTGACGACATCGGATACCACTCTCCTTGTTGGGGCTCAGTGCCGGAGTCAAATGTTTGGGGAAAAGTATAAACTGCTGCTGTACTGGCTTGTTGCCTTATTTCTCCTATTCCTTCTTTTTGGGTGAGGTTGTATGCCACGCCACCCACAATCATCAACATGGTTAACACTAATCCCCCCAAGAAATACTTAGTTTTGGCGCTAGTAAATTTTCCTCGGTTGGGTTTAAACAGTTTTTTCCCAGATGAACTATCACCATGATAACCAAATACAGACTGAGTAACTGGCGCCTCAGAGGTTGTGTCAGTTGTCGAAGTTGCAAAATCATCTGAGGACGAGATGAGAGGTGTAGGAAGTGGCATTTTAGTAAAAGCAAGCTCTGAAAGCTAGAAATGATTGGTAAGTATTATCATCCAAACAGGCAGCCCCCAACACAACTTTCAAAAAAAACAGACTTGTGTTCGGTCGCCCACTTGAATAAACTAACTATACACTAATTGTCGGAGGAAAAACAAGTTCTTATCTGCTCACTTTGCCAATCATAGAAAAAATTAAAATTAGAGCTATATTTTTTAAGCTGTGTAAATCAAATCTTTTTCCTATTCATGTCAACCTATCAACTCAACAAAAAAAAAGTAATTTTCAGAGCGTTGGTAATGCTGGCAATTGGCATCAGCGCCATTGTTGGGGCTTCCCAAATCGATCGCATTCGCGAACTACTAACCAAGGCATCGGGTGAACCAGCCAATATCATCATCAACACACAAGTGGTATTGGGTAATCACCGTCGCTCGTGGCGAAACCTTGCCCAAGGAGGTGAGAATAGCAACTGGAGTATTGCCCCTCTTTCCGCCAAAGTCAGCGCTTTGCAACCTGAATACATTCGTCTTGATCATATCTACGATTTTTACGAGATTGCTCAGGGCAGTCCCGGCAATTTGAGTTTCAATTTTGCCAAACTGGACACAATCATAAATGAAATATTGGCAGTAGGCGCCAAACCATATATTTCCCTTAGTTATATGCCGCCAGCAATTTCCAAAGGAGACATCGTCGATGCCCCCCATCAATGGACAGATTGGCAGTTGGTCGTACAAAAAACAATCGAACATGTCTCTGGCACTCGTCAAATTGAAAATGTGTATTATGAAGTTTGGAACGAACCAGATTTGTTTGGGGGGTGGCGCTATTGGGGTCAAAAAAATTACCTCACCATGTACTCCTATGCAGCAGCTGGTGCTAGAAATGCCCAACAAAACAAAGATGTGAAAAATTTCTTCTTGGGAGGACCTGCTACCACAGCACTATATCGAAACTGGTTTGACGCACTTGCTAAACACGCTATTAGTAACAATCTCAAGTTTGACTTTTTTTCTTGGCATCGCTACTCACATTCTTTGGACATCTATCAAAAGGATTTGGAAGAGGTACGCAGTTGGTTGGCTCGCTACCCACAGCTTTCCACACTGGAGCTCCATGTAACCGAGTGGGGACCAGACAGCGACAATCATCCCGGCTACGACACTGCCTATGGAGCAGCCCATGTGGTTGCTGGAGCGATAACTCTCAATCAATTGGTGGATCGTGCCTTTGTGTTTGAGATTGAAGATGGAAAAAGCCCAACCAATCAACCTTTTTGGGGCAGGTGGGGCTTATTAACTCATCAATCTCACGGAGCTCAAATTAAACCTCGTTATCAAGGTTTAAAGATGCTTGATCGCATTAGCCCCCAGCGACTCCCGATTTCTGGTCAGGGAAGTTGGGTTAAGGCTATCGCCTCTCGTACCGAGACGGGCAACACTCAAGTAGTGATGGCCAATGCTGATGTTGATGCTCGAAACAGCGAGTTAGTACCCGTGACTTTTGAGAATATTGAACCTGGCAACTATCTTTTTCAAATGGAGTATTTAGACGGTCGAGTCCAGAATACCCAAACTGCCACTACGAGCGCTATCCTTCGGGTTGAAGTCCCCATGCCTCCCAACAGCGTCATGATGGGTGAACTTTCCAAAGTTGAATAAGAAGGACGATCACGAGAAAACAATTGAAAAATGATCGCAAATTTTAGACTTATTTTTTGACAGGCACTTGATCAATCAACACTTTATTAACTAGCAGCCTTATTTGTTTGTGAAAAACTGCCATTGTATAAGGCTTGGTACTAGCTCTCACCCAACTTGAATCAAAGGATAGAGTTTCAAATTTTTTCATGGCTTTTATCAGTGAGTCTTTAGTAAGATCATCAAAAAAAAGACCATTGATACCTGGCTTAATTGTGTCCATTGGCCCACCAGAACGATGAGCAATCACCGGCGTCCCTGCCATCATTGCCTCAACCGGCACCATTCCAAAATCCTCGTCTTCAACAGGATATAACAAGGCTTTCGCTTGAGCGTAGAGCTTGGCCAGTTGCTGATCATCAACCGCTCCAACAAACTTGATTAAAGAACTGTCACTAGCCATCTTGATCAGTTCTGCCTCCATGGGACCAGTGCCCACTACAATCAGCTTACGCTTCAGCTCCAAACAAGCACGCAAAGCTAATTCTGGATGTTTCTGTAATCCTAAGCGATTAACGTATAAATAGTATTCTGAACTTTTATTGTTTTTGAGTTTGACAAGCTGATTGGTAGAAAGTGCTAACTGCACTGGCGG
>DAOLOF010000015.1:0-7212 GCA_035416965.1 Candidatus Woesebacteria bacterium | reverse complement strand
ATGCTTATCCGCCCTATTAGACTTGAAGAAAAAGATCTCTACAACAGCGTGATCGATCATCCCGTTCAATCTTGGGAATGGGGAGAGTTTCAACAAAAGCTCGGGAAAAAAATTGAAAGAGTTGGTTTTTTTGAGAATGGCAAACTCAAACAAGCTTTGTTGGTTATTTTTCAACCCTTACCCAAACTATCTCAGTACTCGATTGGCTACTGTCCTAGAGCGTTTGCCCCAACTGCCGAACAGTTGGCCGCCCTCAAGCAACTTGGCAAACATCATAACTCGCTTTTTATTCGACTCGAACCAAACTTATCTACTCCGTCCGACAATCGAGCCAAACTTAAACCAGCTATCGAGTTTCTCCTTGCTAACAACTGTGTTTTGGGTCGTCCTTTTTTTTATCAACACACCTTTACTGTTGATCTTAATCTGGCGCAGGAAGAACTGCAGACAAAACTGAAAAATAAAACTCGCTACAACATTAATCTAGCCACACGCAAAGGTGTGACTATTGTCGAAGACTCCAGCGCACAAGGCTTAAAAACCTATCAAAAAATCCTTAAAGAAACGCTCAAAAGAAAAGGTTTTTATTTGCATTCGCCTGATTACTTCCAAAAAATGTGGGAAACTCTCCACTCTACTAACTTAATGAAAATTTTTCATGCTCGGTTTGAGGATACTACTTTGGCTTCGTGGATTATGTTTAAGTGGAAAGATCAAACCTATTACCCATACGGAGCTTCAAGTGCAATTCATAAGGAAGTGATGGCCAGCAATCTGATGATGTGGGAAATGATCATGTGGTCCAAAAAAGTAGGAGCTAAACTTTTTGATATGTGGGGTTCTCTCGGAGATAACCCAGACCCTAAGCACCCCTGGTATGGATTTCATCGATTCAAAGAAGGGTACGGGGGACAACCTACCCAATTTATGGGCACCTTTGATCTGGTTTTGATACAACCCCACTACAAACTATTTAGAATCCTTGATAACTGGCGATGGCGCTATCTGCGACTCAAAACCAACCTTGGTTTATCATAAAAAGTTGAGCTTATTAGACAAATAGTAACTATTAAAAGATTCAAAAAATATGTCAAACACCAGATTTCAGCGCATCATGCTCAAGGTTGGAGGAGAATCATTGCTCGGAAAACTTGATTATGGAATTGACCCGCTAGCCGCTCAAGAAATTGCTCAAAAAATTAAACGAATCTATACCAAGCACGTTCAAATCGCAATCGTGATTGGAGGAGGTAATATCTTCCGCGGAGTAGCGGGTGCCAAAAAAGGGATAGATCGTGCAACAGCTGATTACATGGGGATGTTGGCTACAGTAATGAATGGCCTAGCATTACAAGATGCTCTCGAATCAGCTCAAATTCCGAGTCGATTGCAATCAGCTCTTTCAATGCCAGCTGTGGCCGAACCATTCATTCGCCGCAAGGCCATTCGCCATATGGAAAAGGGGAGAGTGGTTATCCTTTCGGCAGGAACAGGCGTTCCTTATGTAACTACCGATACCGGTGCTGCCCTCCACGCACTAGAGCTTCACTGTGATGTACTGATAAAAGCAACCAAAGTTGATGGTGTATTTGATAAAGACCCAATGAAATTCGACGATGCTAAGCGATATAAAACCCTTAATTTTGAGGATGCCATTAACAATTCGAATATTCAAGTGATGGATACAGCTGCCTTGGCTATGGCCAAGGAAAACGATATACCTGTGATGGTTTTTGAGTTATTCAAAGAGGATAATCTTGATCAGGCAATTGATGGTAAGGATGTAGGTACTTATGTTTCAAATCAAGTAAAAACAGTCTTTGCTTGAGCCAAGTAACACAAACAAGATATCGACGCTGTGTAGAAGATCAGCTGAGCATTGTGCTTCTTATCAAGATGCTGGATCATATAAATAACACATTCTGTATTACTAACTAGTCCTGCTCACTATGTCAGAGAAACGAAGCTTCGCCATTAATGGTTTTGGTCGTATTGGCCGCACCTCTTTTCGAATCTGGTGGTATCAATTTAGATACAAATTGGATCTGGTTGCTATCAATACTTCTGGCTCAATGGATATTGAGGGTTGGGTGCAACTGCTAAAACATGACACCAACTATGGCTATTTTGATCCTGGTTTGTCATTCAAACAACATCAGTCCTACAAAGAAACAAGTGATGAAGACCCCCTATTAGGAACATTGTTTGTCGATGGCAAACCGATCGCTGTAACCGCTCAAAAAGACCCCGCAAAAATTAATTGGCGTCAGCTAGGAGCCGAGATTGTCCTAGAGGCAACTGGCAAGTTTCTCACCAAAGATACGGCCGAGCTTCATCTGCAGGGTGGAGCCAAACAAGTTCTTTTGACCGCCCCAGCTAAAAGCAAAGAAATCAGCACCAGCGTGATTGGCGTTAACAAGTTCAACACAAAAGAACAAATTCACTCTAATGCCTCCTGCACCACCAACTGCATTGCCCCTATCGTTAAGATTATTAATGATCATCTGGGCATTAAAAAGGCTCTTTTGACTACTATTCACGCTTATACCGATGATCAAAATTTGCTTGATAATTCACACAAAAAAGATTTAAGACGTGCCAGAGGAGCAGCCTGTAATCTGGTGCCAACTAGCACAGGAGCAGCCAAGGCCACTACCGAAATAATTCCAGATTTGTGTGGTGTTTTTGACGGCTTAGCTATTAGAGTACCCACACCTGTTGGTTCACTCTCAGACATAGTCATGGTTACAAAGAAAAAAACTAGCAAAGAAGAAATCAACGAGATTTTAACCAAAGCCGCTCACTCTAGAGCCTATCAGGGTATCTTGGCAGTCAGTGATGAGCCAATTGTCTCCAGCGATATAGTAGGTCGAAGTGAGTCATCAATAGTTGATCTTCCTTTAACTCAAGTCATCGATGGTGACTTAGTTAAAATTGTGGCTTGGTATGACAATGAGTGGGGTTACTGCGCCCGCCTCCTTGACCAGTTACTGTGTTTGCCCTAAATTAAGCTGATGACAAAAATTCTCCACACGGCCGACCTTCATCTTCGCGAGTTGGATGATGAACGATGGCAAGCTCTAGAGTTAATTCTTGATCAGACCAAAAAAATCAAAGCCGACGTCTTAACTATAGCCGGAGATCTACTGGATCATGATTCTGTTTCAATTCGTTTTAGAGATCAGTTGAGGCAAATATTTTCTGTTCAACCATTCAAGATTGTCATTTTACCCGGAAATCATGATGCACATTCCTTTCCGCCTGGTAGCTTCTTGGGTGAAAATGTTCATATTCTTTTGCAGAGTGATGACAGTATTGCCGTTGATAATGTTATTATCAGAGGCTTGCCTTATCAACTTCAACAACAACCCTCCACTGCTTCAGCAATTGCTGCGCTTACTCAAAATCTCAACAAAAATCATACCAACATAGTTCTGATCCACGGCGAATTAACCGATCTATTTTTTGATAGTAGCGATTATGGGGATGAAGGCAGCAAAAGATATTACCCCTTCTCTTTAAGAGCGTTTGCTGGTACCGATGTTGATTATCTGTTGGCTGGTCATTATCACACTCACTCGCATCTAAAACACTTGCCTAATATAAGATTGTCAAAGGGTGGATATTTTCTTTATCCTGGTTCTCCAGTTTCAATAACCACCAAAGAAAATACCCCACGTTGTATCTGGCTCATAGTACCAGATCAGCCTCCTCAAGAAATAGCTCTCACAAGTTTCTATTATCATCAACTAAATTTAAACCTGAGGCCTGATTCAACTCCTCACGTTTTGGAAGAGTTTGAACAACAGTTGAAATCATTGCCTAAAAACGCCAAGCCTCTTATCAAGGTGGGCGGTTATTTTGACCAAACCGTCCTCAAAAAAAACGAAGTTGAGTTGAACGACACCATTAGACAACTCGCCTCTAGATATCATGCTCAATATTCAGGATTTGAGTTTAGTGCGATAAATGTTGATCAAGTGGTCAACTCAAGTTTGTATCATCAGTTGGTCACCCAAATAAATCAGACCATTCAAGACCAGTCTCAACAAGAAGCGCTAGTTGAGCTTTTGATAAAAGCGATGACTCAACCCTAACCATGCAGATCAAACGATTATTCCTTAAAAACTATGGGCCCATTCGAGAGCAAGATTATTTGTTTGAGTCTGGATTCAATCTGGTGTTTGGGAAAAATGAACAAGGCAAGAGTCTGTCTTTTGATGGTTTGGTTAAGCTTCTTTTCAAGAAAGCTAGCAAAAAGATTAAAGCAATTGACCGAGTTCAAGATGATCCAGCTCAAATGGGCGGTTTTGTGGAATTAAGTTATCAACAGAATGGGACAACCCAAACCAGCAAACTCAAACAAGAAACTAGCCTTACTGACCTCACTGGACTCGATGTTGATACTTGTTTAAACCTATTTTTAATCCGCAACAGCGAACTCTCCATCGGCAGTGATTTTGCCGATCAAGATCGATTCTTAACTAGCATTACCGACCGCCTGACTGGTCTTCAAACCACAGCTATCACACGAACCAAACAACAGTTGCGAGATCTGGCTCAAATCACTGAGACCAATCGTTTTCAGAGTACCCAAAATAATCAAAAACTTGCTGAAAGACTACAACAAATTAAACAGCTTTTACAACCCAAAGAAAAAATTGCTCAACTGATCAAACAAGATGAACAAGAAGCTTGGTCAAAGATGGAACAACAACTGTACCACGATCAGCAATTACTTCAAGATATTAGCCTCCAAATTGAGGAACAGTTAACAGCTCAAAAAAAAGAAGAATACTTAGAGCTTGAACGATTGATTGAGTCATTGAAAGAAACCAATAAACAGCTCGAAGAGCTTGGCTCAATTGTTCCAGAACAACTGGAAACTCTTCACCTCACTCAACAAGCAGAGACAGCCCTAAAAGCTCAGCAAAAAGAGCTTCAGAATGAGATTCAAGATAAAAAAGATCGAACCAAGGAACTCGAACGCAAGCTCGCCAAGATCAACGAGCAGATTGAGAGTTCAACCCTGGTTAGAGAAGAAATAGAACGCTCGCTCCAACCGGAATCATTGCTTCTCATGCAACAGGCCGCTCAAATAGAAGCCCAACAACACCAACCTTGGAAACAGATTTTGATTGTTGCAAGCATTTTGTTAATTATTAGTCTCTTTTTTGTAACTAAAGAGTCTCATTGGAGTAACTTGATTGCTAGTCTTATTTTTACCATTGGCACTTGTCTTAGTGGCATCAAATATTTTTTGATTCTTCAACAACGTCAACAATTTGATACCAAACTCAAACGAATCCAGTTAGAAATGGCAAAACTGGATATATCGGCTAAAAATTTAGAAGAGGTAACCAAAAAAATTACTGATCTCAAACAAGAATCAGCTCGTCTTAATTCAGCACGACTCACCTTGACTACTGAGCAGAAAGCTTTGCGTGACGATTTAAGTGAGATACGAGATAAAAAAATGGGCAAGATTACAGCCCTTATCACTCAACAGCAACAGTCACTGCGTTCGATCTTTGATGAATGCCAAGTTAAAAGCGAACAAGAGCTAATTGACAAACTTCGACAAAAACAAAATCTCGAGTCCCAACAACAACGACAGCTGGTGCTTGCAGAGTCTAAACTTGGTAAACCAATTGCCAGTGAAGATACAATCAGTTTCTATGAGCAAGAGTTAGCTCTGCGCACTTATGAAAAAGAGATTGCAATATCTATAAATTTTGATTCGTCACGATTAGCCTCTCTTCAAACTGAACAGGGAAAACTAAACCAAAGAATTGAAATTCACCAACGAGCCCTTCAGACCCTTAAACAGGATTTGCAAACCATTCAGCGAGAAGTTGCGCCTCTATTGCCCAATTACACTCAGCCAGTATTGCTTGAGCAAATCTCTGATTTGATTCAGTTTCGTCAAGAACTAGTCCAATACTACAATCATCACATTCAGCAAAGACAACAAGCACTCATACTTATTGCTTTACTTGAGGAAATTGAGGCACAAGAAAAAGAAAAAGTAACAGCTTTGTTTAGTAGTGATGGCCAGATTGCATCTCTTTTTGAACATATTACTCAAGGAGAATACGTCGGAGTTGTTTATGATCAAGTAGCTCATACTATCCGCGTACAACACAAAAACGGCCAAGCACTATTGGCCAATCAACTTTCATCTGGCACATATGATCAGCTCTATTTTGCTGTGAGAGTGGGCTTAGGACAGCAGTTACTAGCCGACCAAACTGGTTTTTTTATTGTTGATGATCCATTTTTAAAAGCCGATCAAGAACGTCTCTCTCAGCAGTTGGATACTTTGCTTGATTTAGCCAAAAAAGGCTGGCAAATCATTTACTTCTCGGCAAAACAAGAGGTGCTTTCATACCTACAAGATCGAGTTCACGTAATCAAGCTCTCTCGCTCTTAAAGAAAAATGTTATAATGCCTCCTGTCTTTTTTTGTCTGGTTAAGATAATTATTTTTTGCAATTAACTCAGCTATTTCAATATAAAAATCACAACTAATCATTATCCACACTTTTCCCATATGACCAAAAATACCGTTGATACAACTCTCAAATCTGCTTCAGCCAAAAAGAATACTCAAAAAACAACTCAAGACAAAAGTTCATCTTCAGCAAATTTAGATCTTGATAAATTGATGATTGATGACACTCAGTTGGAGATCACCATTGCCTGGAAAAAAGCAGAGCCAGTCTATCAGCGACACCTCGCCAATCAGGCCAAAATAATTAAGCTAAAGGGATTCCGCCAGGGTAAAGTGCCCCTTAATTTAGCTGAAAAAGAGATTGGGACAGACAAGATTATCAATTTAGCTTTGCAAGATCTTCTGCCTCAAGCCTTTCAGGATGCAGTAGCAGCCAACCATCATCAGCCAATCTCGATGCCTGAATTTCAGGGTATTAGTCTTAATAAGGACAATGACTGGATCGTAAAAGCTTTCTTTTCATTAAAACCTGACTTATCAATAAAAGATTTTCAAAAGATTACCAAAAAAACCAGAGTTGAATTAGAGAAGCAACTCAAGAAATCCGCAGAAAACGATTCAGCCAAAGACAAAAAGAGAGACAAGGCTGTCACTTCAACCAAAGCAAAAGCTGACGATCAGTCTGATCGTCAACACCAAGACACTCTTGCTCAAGGCATCATTGCCAAACTGATTGAGGAATATCAGCCAAAAGTACCC
>DAOLOF010000014.1:0-7892 GCA_035416965.1 Candidatus Woesebacteria bacterium | reverse complement strand
TGTCCATGAACAATCTTCTCTAAGGGTCGGCAATATCGACAGCCAGTTTTTCCCTCAGGGCAAGGAAAGTGATCTAATTTTCTGGCAGTTTTGATTTTTTTGGCTACTTCAAGAATCTTTGTTTCTGCCGCCTTTAAATCAGGCAGTTCTTGAGCCTGCAAACCAAGATCTGATTCCAGATACCAATAGCTAGCTCCATCAACAGAACGTTTTTGTAAATTTGAAACTAGCAAATAATAAATTGGCAATTGGAGCGAGTCCTGAGCATCTTGTTGGCGTCCTGTTTTAAAATCAATAATATGAACTGCTTCTTTTTTTGGTAAATACTCAAGCCAATCAATCTTGCCGCACAAAATAATGTTGTCTTCACTTGAAAGCCAATAATGAGGCAAGTCATGAGGGATCTTAACAGCCAAATTGAGCAAAGGACCTGGATTCTGCTCAACTTGCCGCAACATTGCTTTGCCTCGCTCTTTGTAGTAGTTTTCGGAATCCAAATCGAAAAAACCACCTTTTTCACCCGAAACTTTGTTCCAGGCTTTTTCGAAACGCTCCGACAATCTCTGTGAAAATCGCTCAGCCGTTGGTAACATGGATAATGATTCTAAAACCTCATGAACAGCTTGGCCCAACGCTAAAGCTGGAGCCATCAGCTGGATTTTGTGACCTGTTTCTTTGTCCCGATAAACATGATTCAAAAAATACGCACGAGGACAGTGAAGATAATCACTTATTGAAGAATGTGAAACCCACACTGCAGAAAACTTGTCCTGAGCCATAATTGGTAAAAGTAATTTCTCTTTTCTGATTGTACCAATCTTGATTGCTTCTAACAAGGCGAATCACTCTGGCAATCGGTTATAATGACATTTATCCCAACTTACAAGTTTTCCCATTCACAATATGACAGCAAGTCTCACCCATCAGCTCCTTTCTAAACAAATTTACTATCTTGGCGCTCACGATCACCAAATTACTAAGTTTGAAAATATCTGGCCTATTGATGGGGGTATTAGTTACAACTGTTATCTTATAATTGATCAATTTTGTGCTCTCATTGATACGGTTGAATCTCATTTTAGTCAAGAGTTACTTTCCAAGATAAGTCAGCTATTGTGTTCCAGATCCCTTGACTATTTAGTGATCAACCATATGGAGCCAGATCATTCTGGCTCTTTGGCAAAACTCAAAGAAATGTATCCAAATTTGGTTATTATTGGCAACCACAAAACCACTCAATTTGCTGAAGGATTCTATGGATTAAGTACGGATTCTTTTAAAGAAGTACAAGATGGAGAAACGCTTAGTCTTGGCTCACATCAACTTCAGTTTTTTTTGACCCCCATGGCTCATTGGCCCGAGAGTATGGTAAGTTATGAAACTTCCCAACAAATATTGTTCAGCAGTGATTTATTTGGCGGTTTTCAAACCGTTGATGAAATTCCTGTTTTTGAAAACAGAAACGATCAAGCACAAATGATTCAACAAGCTCGAGAGTATTTTGCGACAGTCCTTGGGAACTACACCAGACCAGCTTTTGCTAGCCTCAAAAAATTAAAAAATTTGGCAATTTCCAGCATCGCGCCAGCCCACGGTTTAGTCTGGCAGTCTCAATACTCAACAATCTTTGATCTGTATTGGCGATGGTCTCAGTATCTGCCTGATATGGAAAATCAGCCTGAAATAACTATTATTGTTGGCTCAATGTATGGACACACATTAAAAATGGGCCAGTTACTTGCTCAAGAAATGGAAAATCGGGGAATAGACACAACTTTACTAGACGCCAGCCATACCTCGTCAACCAAGCTGTTGGGAGCCGTTTGGAAAAATGAGGGTTTAATTGTGGGCAGCTGTACTTATGCCAACGGACTTTTCCCTCCAATCAAGATATTGCTTGATTATCTTACTGAACGCAAAATCAAAAATCGAGTGCTGGGACTTTTTGGTTCTTACAGTTGGACTGGGGGTGCAATGCGTTTCCTAACTGATTTTGCTTCTCAATCTCAGTGGACCCTGCTCAAACCAACCGTCTCCACTCAATATCAACTAAATCAAGATTCTCAAAAGCAACTTGTTGAGTTGGCTGACTCATTTCAGTCACACTTCAACTCAATACAAAAAAATGATCCTCAAGAGTCATGACAACACATTCTGTAACAAAATTTGAACAACTCAAGAATATTCGAGACGAGGTAATCAATTTGCACGAGTCGCCACTATTTCAATATCGGCTGAAAAATCATTACAAACCAGTAATTGGTCAAGGCAATCATGATGCCAAGATTATGTTTATTGGTGAAGCACCTGGAGAAAATGAGGCAAAAACCGGAATTCCTTTCTGTGGAGCGGCTGGCCGAGTACTCAATGAGTTATTAACTTCTATCAATCTAAAAAGAGAAGATGTTTATGTCACCAACATCATAAAAGATCGGCCTCCGCATAATCGAGATCCTTCCCCTCAAGAAATTATTCTCTATGCACCATTTTTAGTTCGACAAATCCAAATTATTTCTCCTTCAATTGTCGCCACTTTGGGGAGATTTTCCATGGAGTTTGTAATGAAAGAGTTTGGTCTTGAAGAACAAATTGATAAGATAAGCTTGCTTCACGGAAAGGTTTTTGTCACACCAGCCCAGTTTGGTTCAAGACAGGTCGTTCCACTGCTTCACCCCGCGGTTGCTCTATACAATGGTTCCCAGAAAAAAATACTTGAAGAAGATTTCCAGATTTTAAGCACCATTCTCAGTCTTTCCTAATTGATTTCGTTGTAGCACCAATTTTGCAACAGCTTCAACCATCTTGGACTGAGATAAACTATACTTACCCACTCTTGTTCTCACTAATTTTGTAACATAAGCTCCAGTCTTTAGTTGCTTACCTAAGTCAACAGCCAAGGAACGAATGTAAACTCCCGAGCTCACACTTGCTTTGATCTCAATCAATGGATATTGATAAGATAACAGTCGGATGGAGTGAATGCTCACTTTTTTTGGTTTAATTTCCAGTGTTTGCCCAGCTCTTATCCGCCGATAGGCTGGCTGGCCTTTTATTTTAATTGCCGAGTATAGATGAGGCTTTTGCCAAATCTCTCCCACAAATTGTTTAAGAACTTCTTGAACATCCTTCTTGCTTGGGACCTTTGATACTACGACGATTCTTTCTTTACCCTCTCTGTCGCCAGTAGTAGTGTTAGCACCCAGTTTAATTTCTGCCCGATACTCTTTGTCACAAAGCAACAATGCCGACAGTTGCCTTGTTCCTTCACGAGTGACACCCACCACCAATACTCCTTCAGCCAATGGATCAAGGGTTCCAGCATGACCAATTTTTCTGATTCCAGTTAAACTTCTAAGTTGACGAATTACTTGAAATGAAGAGATACCAACAGGCTTATAAATATTAAAAATGAATGATTCACTCATTATTACAAGGTAATTTGAAAACAAAACTATTTGAATATGAATGATGTCTAAACAGCCTGAGACAACCAAATTGAGAATAGCCACACAGTAGAAATCAGAGTAAAAACTAAGCCACACTGCCACACTAATTGAAAAACAAACCAAACTGCATCAGTGGGAAAGTATTTAAAGAACCAATATTTTTGAGGCGGATTGAGGTGGGTCTCTGCAAACTGTTCATTTAGCCAATAGATTATCTCGCCCAGGCTTCGTACTAGCCAAAAAACAGAACAAATCAGCCAAAACAAGATCCAGTCCTTTACAAAAAGAATTAATATACTTACTAGAACCCAAAATAAACCTAGAATCACTCCGTCAGCCCAAACAAAAGCCCCCCAAGGGAAAAGCCAAGGCACTTCTTGATTGGTGTTTCCCTTGATGGTCTGGCGCAAAGACCACAGCGCTACCATCAACGAAGATAAACCAAATATAATTAAAAACAATGTTTGAGAGAAAAGCATATGCAACCGTTTATTATAAGCCAAATGTCTGCTCGTTTGCTCTTGAATCTCAGCTTTGCTAAACTGGATTCATCCCATCAATCATAAACGATTTTTCATGACTACATCCTTTTCTCAGCTCACAACATCACAAACCATTGCCAAATTACGAACCAGTCTCAAAAACGGTCTATCGACAAATGAGGCTCTTCGCCGACAGCATCAATATGGTCCAAACCTAATTACTGATCATAAACCAAAGCATATAGCCTTGAGAATTCTCTGGCACCAATTAAATAATTTGCTGGTATATGTATTGTCAGTAGCAGCAATCGTTACCTATTTTTTAGGCCACCTGGTAGATACTTATGTAATTATTTTTGTCGTATTAGTTGACGTAATTATCGGCTTTTTTCAGGAATACAAAGCGCATAAATCGATAGACGCACTCAAACAGATAGTAGTGGCAACTTCAAAAGTATATCGAGATGGTCATTTACAAGAAATCAGGTCACAGGAACTGGTGCCTGGTGATTTAGTATTAATTGAAGAGGGAGACCGCGTCCCCGCTGATGGTAGGATAATCGAAGCTAACTATTTAACAACTGTAGAGTCATCACTCACTGGAGAAGCTTTTCCAGTAAGCAAACACTCTCGAAGCATCGTCCATCCGAAGGCTGTCAGCGAGTTGAGTAATATGGTTTGGATGAGCACTTTTGTGGCAAGCGGACTTGGCAAAATGGTGGTAACCAAGACTGGTAATCAAACGACGATTGGTCAAATTGCACAAAAACTGGCTCAGATGAAAACAGAGAAAACGTATTTTGAACAAAAAACCGCTCGTCTCACCCGACAAATGTCGATCATTGCGCTCATGAGCGCGTTTTTCACCTTTTTAATTGGTTACTTTGTGCGTGGATTTTCCTTCTCAGATATTTTTGGCTTTGCAGTTGCCTCGCTGGTTTCGGGAATTCCAGAGGGATTGCCGGCTATCTTGGTAATTGTTTTAGCCAGTGGTGCCAGTAGAATGGCCAAGAAAAAAGCGATTATTCGATCTTTGCCCGCGACTGAAACCCTCAGCGTTGTTGATGTAATCGCCACTGACAAAACTGGTACTCTCACTCAAAACACCATGACCGTTCAGCATGTTTATGTTGATGAATCAATTTTTAAGGTTGATGGTTTGGGATGGGAACCATCGGGCAAGTTTTGGCAGAAGGAACAAGAGATTGATCCAACAAAGTTCCCTGAGTTGAGCAAACTTATTATAGCCGGCGGTCTTTGTAGTAGAGCACAGCTTCTCAAAAAAGAGGATAAATCAACCACATCCTTCTCAATTAATGGCGATCCCACTGAAGGCGCCTTGACTGTTTTAGTTCATAAGGCCAACTTGTATGACCAATTGGAAAAGATAAAAAAAATCAATGAGTTGCCTTTTGATCAATTAGCTAAGTTTAAAGCTGTGTTAGTTGACCAAGGTCACGAGCATTGTCTTTATGCTTCTGGTGCGCCAGAATCCATAATTAAGTTATGCTCATCCAAGTTGTCTAAAGGAAAAGTCACTACTCTCACTCAGGACGATCGTCAACAAATTCTGCAACAAGTACGACACGTTTCTGCTCAAGCAATGCGCACCATTGCCCTTGCATACCAACCCCAAACAGAGAAGATGTATCACCTGACTCATAACTCGGTAGAAAAATTAATTTTTTTAGGTTTTGTCGGCATGATCGATCCTCCTAGACCCGGAGCCGCCGAGGCGATTTTCAAGGCAAAACAAGCGGGTATAAGAGTGATTATGAAAACTGGCGACCATCGTGATACTGCTATTGCCATAGCCAAACAAATGGGTATTATCGACAACAACGAAACCTACCCCACCCAAGCCCTTGCTTTGACTGGAGAAGAACTTTCAAAATTATCTCCAAAAAAATTAATTGATGCCGTGCAAAATGTTCATGTTTTTGCGCGATTAACACCAGAAATGAAACTTAAGATTCTGAGCACACTGCAGGATTTAGGTCATCAAGTAGCAATGACCGGAGATGGTGTAAATGATGTACTGGCTCTCAAAAAAGCCAATATTGGTATTGCCATGGGCAAGATTGGCACCGATGTTGCCAGAGAAGCCAGTGACATTGTTTTGGCTGATGACAACTTTGCATCATTAGTTGATGCGATTGAAGAAGGACGGTTGGTGTTTGAAAATACCCGCCAAGCAAGTGCTTATTTAATCACGACCAATTTTGCAGAAAACGTAATCATTCTTCTTTCAATTTTATTTGGTTTGCCTTTACCGTTGCTTGCTTCACAAATCCTCTGGCTTAATTTAGTGACCGATGGAGTGGTTGATGTGGCTTTAGCTGTTGAACCAAGTCATGGTGATTTATTAACCCACAAACCTCGTCAGGCCCAGGAAAATATTCTTTCGAGAACAATGCTTAGCTTTTTGGTTCCCATTACTTTTGTCATGGTGGTAATTTGTCTCAGTCTCTTTGTTTTATACTTGCCACTGGGCTTGGAAAAAGCTCGCACTGTTGCCTTTTGCGCCATGTGTTTTACTCAGTTGATCAATATATTTAATATGAGATCTCTTGATCTATCAATCTTTAAAATTGGGTTTTTGTCCAATCGATTTGTTGTTATTGCTGTGATCGCTTCACTGGGTCTACAGCTACTAGTCATGACTACTCCATCATTGATCGCAATCTTTCAGTTTTCCAAACTTTCAGTAAGCGAGTTTGTTCAAATTGGATTACTGTCGTTGTCAGTTTTGGTAATTGGAGAAGCCCACAAACTGGCCAAAACCAATAATTGGCTTCGAGTCAAAGCCATTAAATAAGTCTGGCTATTCCAATACTAAAAGAAAAAGTAAGAGTAGTTTTCTTATTTGAAAAACAGAAGAACGTCTTTCTTAACTCTGTTTTATTTGAGCCAGCAGATCTTTCAATAGAGCAGTAGCCACACAAACTACTTTGTCTGCACCTCCATAGTAAACAAAAATTGTCCCATTGATCAAAACAGCTCCGCAGGGAAAGACCACGTTATTGACGTCACCAATTCGTTCCCATTCTTCAGTGGGCCGTAAAATTGGATAAGGTGCTCGGTACAGAACTTTTCCTGGGTTATTCTGATCAAGCAACATAAAGCCCACTCGATAGTAATGATCAATGTCCGACACTCCATGGTATAAAAGCAACCAACCTTGATCAACCTTGAGCGGTGGACCGGCAATTCCAATCTTAGCTCCATCCCACCAATTTGGCCGAGGCATAATCTGTTGCTCTTTTTCCAGCCAAACATCCTCTTTTAGCAGCTCAGCAAGATCGTCAAAATAGTCGATTGCTATTTCGTGTCCCTGCACACGATGGAGAATAACATACTTGTCATTCACTTTTTCAGGAAATAAACAGCTGTTTTTGTTATCAATCTCTGGAGAAGAAATTGCTTTTGGTTCTGACCACTGCCAATTGTGTCTAACAAAATCACTCACAGAGATAGAAGAGATAGCTACTCTCGGAGGATTAGCGCCATCATAGGCTGTGTAAAACATAAAATACTCATCCCCCAAACGAGTGATTCTGGGATCTTCACATCCCGACAGCCTACCAGGGGCAGACTTTTGTTCAAAAGGTTTTCGCGGAACATAGATCGGCTCGTGATATCGCTGAAAATGAAAACCATCATCACTTTCGGCCAATCCCAGCGTAGAAGTGTTGTCCGGAGATTGCGCCCGATAAACCAAATAAAATTTTCCGTTCTCATAAACTGCAGCCGGATTAAAAACAGAGTTAGCTTCCCAAAAATTTTCTGTCCTTGGGGTAAGAATGGGATTGCCATGATATTTTGTTAGATAAAAAGATTCACGAAAGGGGTTGGCAAGCATCCTTTCAAGTAAGCCAGAAAAAGATATTTCGGCTACTGCACAGTAGTTGTCGCTTGCCCCATAATACACTCTCAACTGATCGTCGTGAATTAAAGCAGAGGT
>DAOLOF010000013.1:0-8098 GCA_035416965.1 Candidatus Woesebacteria bacterium | reverse complement strand
ACAAAGCTAAAGGTCAAGAGTGGGAATATGTTTTTATTGTTCAAGCAGTCGATGGCAAGTGGGGTGGCCGTCAGTCGCGTGAGCTACTGCCTTTGCCCTCTGGCATTCTTCAGCACTCTGGAGTCTCAAAAAATGATCAAAAAGAAGATGAAAAAAGACTGTTTTATGTAGCTCTAACCAGAGCAAAACAAAAAGTGACAATTAGTTATCCTGAGGAAGTGGTGGCGGGGGCTCGCAGTGATCAAAAAATCGTCACTCAATTTGTGGAAGAGATTAAAGATTTGGTAACACCGCTTGAAGATCATGAGTTAGTTACTCAAGCTGACGAGCTGATGATCAAGTTAATTGAACCGCCGTCCAAACCGATTTTATCAATTGAGTTGACTGAGTTTATAAGTAGTTTGGTACAGGATTTTACTCTTTCGATCACAGCTCTCAATAACTACTTAAGAGATCCGCAAGATTTTTTACAAAATACTTTGTTGAGACTGCCCAGAGCTAAAGAGCCGTTTATGTCGTTTGGCACAGCAGTCCACTCGGCTTTAGAAAGGTTTTATGCTGAGTATCTTCGTCATCAGCAGTATCCAGATGAGCAGTATTTATTGGATCAGTTTGAGCAAGCATTGAATAAGGAACTGCTTACTGATCAGGATCACGAGCGGCGCTTGCGACACGGCCAAGATATTCTTAGAAAATATTATCATCAGAGATCACAATTTTTTCCGGACGTGATAGAGCTGGAAAAAAAGATTGGTTCTGGCAGACAGCACATTATTCTAGATAAAGATATTCGTTTATCGGGAAAAATTGATCGCCTTGATTGGATAGATCGGGAAAAGAAATTAGTGAAGGTGATCGATTATAAAACTGGTAAAGCAAAATCTGCCAATGACATTTTGGGATTAACCAAATCAACCCCAGCCTCGCAAAGAGAGCTTTCCCTGCCAGAAACGATTAGAGGCTCATATATGCGACAACTAGTTTTTTACAAGTTGCTCTGTCAGCTTGATCCAACATTTAAGGCATCAGTAGTTACTGGAGCTTTTGAGTTTGTAGAGCCGGCAGGAAAAAATTCCGATAAGATTATAGAGCGGGAGTTTAAAATTAGCGATGAAGCGGTTGATGATCTAAAAGCTCTTATTAGGCAAGTAATGAAGGAGATTCGAGAATTAGCATTTTTCCAGTAATGTTGGTTTAATGCTGTTTTCTCCAAAAATGAAGAAAATTCCTAGTTAATAAGACGGACAACGATAAATAATGAACTTCTCATGGTAAAATAGAGGTAATCATATGAATGCAAAGATTAACGATTGGACAAACATCTATCAAAACCAATTGCTTTCCAGTTTTTATACAAGACGAGGTAAAGCGATTGTAATTCCTCATATAATTAACTACTTGCATCGTTTAGTTAACATCAATACTAAAGAGCCTATCAGAATTTTAGATATAGGGTGTGGAAAAGGAGATTTAATTTTTCTTCTTCAATCGATTATTCATAATCAGAAAATTTCCCGAAAAATTGAACTATTCGGACTAGATGTCAACCAAGAATTAATCAGCAGAATGGTGGATGAAGGCTTTCCTAAAGAAAATATCTTTGTCAAGAACATTGTTTCACTCAAGCCAAACGAGCTACCATATAAATTTGATCTGATTATTATCATCAACACTCTTCACGAACTATTAACAAAACTACTTGGTTTCGCTCATCCAACTTTTCCCTTTGATCAGTATCAGCGAGCTCAGTTAAAAATTATTGAAGTGCTCAAAATAGTGTCTGGTTATTTATCTAATTCGGGGTCCCTAATAATTTATGATGGTCTGGCTCCAGACAATCTACTGAAAAAAGTTAGATTTAGGTTAATTGATCAAGAGTCGCAAGATTTACTAAAAAAAATAAGCGTTGAAAATTTGATCTGGAAATTATCATACAGCATGTTGGCTGACGGAACCTATGAAATGGTAAATTCTGATTATGTTCGTTTTATCGCAACTCTCAAATATATAAAGAGTGATCTTTGGAAAATAGAAAAAAACGAAAACTATTTTTATTTTTGTGAATCAGAGTTTGAAAAAGCAATTGAACAAATTGGACTAGAGCTTGAATCAAAAATCTTAATTAGCAATGATTTAAATTATTGGCAAAAGCACATCAAGATGATTGATCCTGGGAGTTTCCCATTCAAATCAATATTAATTATGGGTAGTAAATAGAAAGCCACATAATCGCATACTTGGTAATAATATTACTTAGAATATTGTACAATACCAGTATCTATCAACATAAAAGTTTCTTTTTATGAAAGCACATTTTATTGGAGCAGTGGATGGCAATAAGGATGATTATCGAATGATTATTAACTATATTCGAGACGAAGGTTGGGATGTGATTACCGAGCACTCAATTGAAAGGAATATTAGTGATATTCAAAAAGAGACGAGTCAAGAAGCCGAGGAATATTCAAGAAAAATGACCAATTGGATTAAAGAAGCTGATGTTGTGGTTGTGGAAACGACAAAGGCTGTCTTGGGAGCTGGTTTTGAGTTGGCAACATCGCTGAGTTTGGGCAAACCCACTATCGCCTTGTATAGACCTGTAGTAGGAGATCAGCCTCATGTGCTCAAAGGCCTTGATTCGGAAAAATTACAAGTCATTAGTTATTCTTCCGAAACATTGAAAGACTCGCTCAGACAAGCTCTCGAATATGCGATTGAAACTCAAGATACTCGCTTCAACTTCTTTATCTCTCCCAAACATCAACATTATCTAGACTGGATAGCAAAAAATAAACGGATTCCTCGTTCGGTATTTTTGCGCCGCATGATTGAGCAGCACATGGCTGAAGATGACGAGTATAAAGGCTAGGCAAGTATCTCTTTTTTTAGGATTGTTTTTGCAGAGTTTGTTCAAACTGTTTAAGAGTAAGAGCTTCACGATCTCTTTTTGAGATGATCATTTGATCGCGTTCAAGCGGCCACTCTATGTTTAGTTGAGGATCGTGCAGGCTGATACTAAGTTCGTCAATTTTTGATCGATCAGAGTACAATTTATCGACCAAGTATAAGTAAGTGAGTGGAGCCTCCAAAACACAGACGGAGTTGGCAATTCCTTGAGGAATATAGAGACCACTGCCTTGGTCAGGCTGATGATCAAATCCCAGCTGGAAAGTCTCGACATGCAAATATTGGGGAGAGTCTTTTCTCAAATCGGCTAGGGCACAAAAGGCTTTACCACTGATTACGGTGACTAATTTATTCCAGCCTTCAGCATGCAGACCGCGCACTACGTGCAAATTGGATCGGACAATATTAGCCTGTTTGAAGGTGAAAGGCTTAAGAGTGAGTTGCTCTAGTTCGGGTAATAAAACCATCTCACTAAAATAGCCGCGCTCATCATGGTGCTTGGGGGCGATAAAATAGAGTAAACCATCAATTTGAGTCCTAAAGAAATGGGCTGATAGTTGTTTATCGGGTGAGGGAGAGTAGATATTAGTCATATGAAATAAATGAAAACAAGATTGATAGGTTATAATAGCTGGTGGTTAAATTATACATGATTAAGTTTGAAAGGAAATTTTTTAATGAATGCTTTCGTGTCAGCTTCCTATCAGCCAAGTGAAGAAATTTTGGAAAAATATGCTAAGGTAATGATTCATTTTGCCTTGAACTCAGGTAGGGGTCTGCATTCAGGAGAGATAGTGGAGCTAATTGTCCCAGACATTGCCAAATCTTTGGCGCTGATGATGCACAACGAGGTGCTAAAAGCAGGTGGTCATCCTTTGGTGCGACTGCTTCCGACAGGTTTTGAGCATGATTACTATCACTTGGCAAATGACGACCAGTTAACCTTTTTTGCGCGCGACTACTGGAGAGCTAAGGCTAATATGCTTGATCATCATGTACAGATCTTGGCAGATCCATTTCCTCATGAGTTACAGCAAATTGATTCTTCTCGAATTATTAAGGCCAGAGACGCGAGGCGTGAGTATCGGGATTGGCTCACTCAAAAGGAGCTGGAGAATCAATTCACTTGGAGCATTGCTCTGTGGGGTGATCAGGCCAAAGCAGATCTGGTAGGACTCTCGCTGGCGGATTATTGGCAACAGATAATTCAAGCCTGTTTTTTGGATGAAGATGATCCAGTAGCTTGCTGGCAAGAGGTCGCCACCCTTCAGGAGGAGATTAAAACAAAATTAAATCACTTGCCGATTGAGCGAGTGCATCTCGAGAGTGACTCGGCTGATTTGTGGTTAAAAATTGGGCAAAATAGACAGTGGTGTGGCGGCGGAGGGCGCAACATTCCGTCGTTTGAGATTTTTACCAGTCCAGACTGGCGAGGTAGTGAAGGTTGGATTGAGTTTAATCAGCCAGTGTATCGATATGGCAATGAGATTCTTGGGGTACGATTTGAGCTGAAAGATGGATTGGTGATCGGTTCTCAGGCAAAAAAGGGTCAAAAATTATTAGAGGCAATGTTGAAAAGTCAAAACGCCAATAAATTGGGTGAGTTTTCCTTAACCGACAAGAGATTATCGCGAATTACCCATCCGATGGCCGAGATTTTATATGACGAAAATATTGGCGGCGAGTATGGCAACACTCATATTGCGATCGGCAGCGCTTATAAAGAATGTTATAAGGGAGTACGTGATAGTCTGAGCTTGGCTCAATGGGCTGATCTAGGATTTAACGACTCAGCTGAACATACCGATTTTATCAGTACAGCTAATCGGGAGGTAACTGGGGTGTTGACCGATGGTTCCTCAAAAGTGATTTACCGTGACGGCATGTTTGTTTTATAAAAAATTTATCTCAGTAATTAATCTGACCATATGATCATCTCCAATCAAACAGAGCTCAATCGTTACCAAGATTTGACAAAGTTGTCTACGCAAATTTTGAGACAGCTTTATGATGCCATCAGGGTGGGGGTCACCCCGCTGGAGATTGATCGCTTGGCCGATCAACTCATCAAAAAAAATCACGTTCAGGCGGCCTTTAAGGGTGTCGGTCAGCCCCTGAATCCTTACTGTTTTGCTACTTGTATTTCTGTCAATGAAGTGGTGGTTCATGGTATTCCAAATGAACGGCCGTTTCAGCAGGGAGATATCATCAAGGTTGATTTTGGGATTAAGGCAGATGGTTTGATCACTGATCACTGCTTTAGTGTGGGCATAACTCCCATGAGTGCCTCTGATGAAAAGTTGTTAAAAGTGAGTCTGCAGGCTGTCAAGGAAGCCAGCCAGTTGGCAATAGCGGGCAAAACCACTGGCGATCTTGGTTTTGCCCAGGAAATGGTTATTCTCAAGGGCGGCTGTAATGTGGCAAAGGGTTATATTGGCCACGGAATTGGACACACCATGCATGACGATCCCCAATTGCCTGCTTATGGACAAAAAAGAAGCGGTGAGTATCTAGTAGAAGGAATGGTGCTGTGTGTGGAGTCTCAAGTGTTGGCGGGTGAAGACGATTTAGAGCTGGCCGCTGACGGTTGGACAATTAAGACCAAAGATGGTAGTAAAGCCGGCATGTTTGAGGTAATGGTGGTGGTTGGTCGCAAGCGGCCTATTATTCTCACTCCTACTCTCGATTGGCCCATTATTAAACAGCAAGCATAAGTGGTGTAAAATCGATAAAATGATTTGTTTTTTCCTCATGAGTGATCTATAATCGGCAACATCTGGTTCCTGCCTTAAGAAACCAATCAAAATATGAGCGATACTTCCACCCTTCCCAAAAGAGTTCGAGATAAAATTAAGAGTTTAATCAAACGGGCTACAGAGCAAGGATTTATTACTCAAGATGAGGTTTTAGCCGTTATTGCTAAACCAGAAAAATATCTGGAGGTTGTAGATGAGATGTTCGATGCTCTCTTGGAGGCTGGAGCTGATATTTTCATGTCAGTGGAGGAAAAAGAAGAAGCCGAGAGCGACTTAAAAGATGAATTGATTGATATCTCTAATCTGGGGAAAAAAACCCAGTCTGATCCAGTCAGAATGTATCTCAAAGAGATCGGCAGAATTCCCTTGCTTAACAGAGGTGAAGAGATCCAATTGGCTCAAGCTGTGGAAGCAGGCGATGAAGTGGCTAAAAAAAAGCTGGCTGATGCCAACCTTAGGTTGGTAGTCTCTATTGCTAAAAAGTATATTGGCCGAGGACTCACTTTTTTGGACTTAATTCAGGAAGGCAACAAAGGATTGATCAGAGCTGTGGAGAAATATGATTGGACTAAAGGTTTTAAATTTTCTACATACGCTACTTGGTGGATTCGCCAAGCGATTACCCGTTCGATTGCTGATCAGGCTAGAACGATTCGGATTCCCGTACATATGGTGGAGACGATCAACAAGTTGATGCGTACAGCCCGCAAACTGATGCAGGAGTTGGGGCGCGAGCCGACTCCGGAGGAGATCGGCGAGCGCATGGAGATGGAGCCGGAAAAGGTCCGTGAGATTCTCAAGATTGCTCAAAATACCACCTCGCTGGAAACGCCTGTCGGCGACAGTGATGATGACAGTGTGCTGGGAGATTTCATTCCTGACGACAAACAAGAATCGCCTTATGACACCACCAGCCGCGAGATGTTGCGCGAAAATATTGAAGAGGTGCTTCAAGCGTTGTCTGATCGGGAGGCACTGGTACTCAAAATGCGCTTTGGTTTGAGTGGTAACAAAATGATGACTTTGGAGGAAGTTGGCTGCAAGTTTGGTGTTACTCGCGAGCGTATTCGCCAGATCGAAGCCAAGGCTTTGCGCAAACTCAAACATCCTTCCAGGCGTAAAAAACTGCAGGACTTTCTAGAGTAATTGTTCCAGACAATATATTTTTTGTTTTGAAACTTGATCTTTAAATTGATAGAATTTATATCATAGTCTGTGTTGATTAACACGAGTGTTACTCAGCATCAGTCTTGGCCAGGATACTCAAGTGGTCAACGAGGGCAGTCTGTAAAACTGCTGGCGTAAGCCTACGTAGGTTCGATCCCTACTCCTGGCACATCTTTTCTCTGAGAAAAGATAATTAGCAAATGCACAATCCCCTGTAGCTCAATGGCAGAGCAGGAAGCTGTTAACTTCAAGGTTGTAGGTTCGAGTCCTACCGGGGGAGCACTTAATTTTCCTCAAGAGAAATTAATACCCGCATAGGACGTTCGAACTGTTTATAAAGAGTGATTGACCTTTTTACTACGATAGACATCAATTTTGTGATAAGATTCCTGATCAAATGGAAAAAACAGACCAGTTCTTAGCCACAAGCTTGATTAAGAATGTCCAAAAATACCTTTATGACTCTTCAATAAATCGAAAAGGGCTGTCATATAGTGAAAGGTTGTCTCTTACTAGGAGAATTCGGAGGGGGACCTGTACCATTAAACATGAGGTTCTCGCTCATGATTTGCAAAGCATGGGCTTAGAAATTATTTACTTAACTTTTCCATTTTTCTGGCAAGACATTGCTGTGCCATATCCTGAAGAGATGCGGTCCCTTGTGGAAGTTATGCCTCAGCAAAATCATCTCGCCCTAGCAATCTTCGCACGAAACTCTCAAAAAATTATTGATATAACCTGGGATCCTTCCTTAGAACAGGCAGGGTTTGTTGTACCTAAAATTAGTGAGGACATTGAAGATACTCCTCTTGCTGTAAAACCTTTTGCGAGTCCAATAGCTCATCAGTCGATTGACAAAAGAACTGAATATTTACGCCAGCGATGGGAGGAGACACCAAATTATCAAGAAATCGGGCTTTTCTATCTTGCACTTAATAATTGGCTATTAGGTATAAGAGGTAAGTAGAATATGAAAACGGAATATGAACAACGAGCGCTTCAATTCTCAGATGAGATACCAAACTGTCCTATGCCAAAAAATTTTGGTCAAGTAAATGATAGATTGTATCGTGGAGGCTGGCCGCAAACTGCCGACTTTTTATCTGACTTCAATATTATTGAAGTCATTACTTTATACTCCTCCAGTAATGAAAAAGAAGCTAAATGGATAATTACTTTAAAAAAAATAGTTGCTGACGCAGGTGTAAATCACACTAGGGTCTAGTGAACTTTAGCACTAATTAAGTGTTAAAATAGTTTGCTAGGAC